>JBMFPJ010000001.1:0-22494 GCA_049969175.1 Anaerolineae bacterium
CCGAGGAAAATCTGCGCTTTTACGGACGAATGTACGGGGTGCCCGACCTGGAGGCACGCCTGAGCGAAGTGCTCGAAATGGTTGGCCTGGAAGCTCGCCGTCACGACCTGGTGCGCACTTTTTCGCGTGGTATGCAACAACGTCTGGCCATTGGACGTGCCGTGTTGCACGACCCTGAAGTGATGCTGTTCGATGAACCGTACACTGGCCTGGATCAGGATGCCTCCGCCATGTTAGATGAAGTCCTGCGCACGGTAGCCGCCCGTGGCCGTACCGTGGTGATGACCTCTCACGATCTGGCGCGTGCCGAAGACCTGGCCACTCGCTTTGATGTCTTGTCGCGCGGCACGATTATCGCCTCCATTCGCCGCGAAGAACTCGGCGACCGCAACCTGCTCACCTTCTACAAACAAGCCCTGGCCGGGTGAACGCTATGGAACAGACGCTTACCGTTCGCACTTCTTCCAGTCGTGATTTTCTGCGCACTGTTTTGGCCGTGGTGCAAAAAGACCTGGCCGCCGAATTACGCTCGCGAGAATTGCTCTCGGCGATGCTGCTCTTTTCACTGCTGGTAATTTTGATCTTCAACTTCGCCCTGGAGCTGGATGTCAAAACGCGTCAATCCGTGACCTCGGGCGTGCTCTGGGCCACTTTTGCCTTTGCCGGCACTTTGGGCCTGAACCGTTCAATGGCCATGGAAAAAGATCGTGGTTGCCTGGATGGCTTGTTGCTCGCCCCAGTAGATCGGGCTGCCATTTACTTTGGCAAGGTGATCAGCAACCTGGCGTTTATGCTGATTGTCGAAGGGATCGTTTTGCCGCTATATAGTGTCTTATACAATGTCAATCTGTTTCGCCCTGGCCTGCTGATGGTGATTTTGCTCGGCTCGATTGGCTACACAGCGATTGGCACCTTACTCTCGGCCATGTCGGTTCAAACGCGGACGAGAGACATGCTCCTGCCCATTTTGCTTTTCCCTGTCGTTGTGCCGCTCCTCATTGCCTCGGTGAAAGCCAGCGCCGGTTACATTACCACCGCCCCTTTTGATGAGATTCTTCCCTGGCTCAATTTGTTGATCGCCTATGATGTGATATTTACTTCCATTGCTTTCATGGTGTTTGATTACGTCGTCGAGGAATAAAAACGAAAGTACTGAATTTCGTAAACCCTCGTTAATGACCTGCCGAATTGTTCGGTCGGCGAAGGCCGACCTTGTGGGTAGTAGCCCAAAACTTTAGTTTCCGGGCGACGGCGCCGAGAAGGCAGGGCAGCCAGTGCCCAATAATTTTGATTTCCGAAGGAGTCTTATGCAACCCAAACCTCTTCTACTCAAACTTTTAGATTACACCTCCGTCATCTTGCTGGCGGTTGCGACCTACCTGGCGCTCATCTATGCGCCTACCGAAGCGGTGATGGGACAGGTGCAGCGCGTCTTTTATTTCCATGTGGCCACTGCCTGGGTGGGCATGTTGGGCTTCATTGCCGCCGGCGTGGCTGGCATCGTCTTCCTGCGCTCTCACAACCTGAAATGGGATGTGGTCGAAGTCGCCGCAGTGGAAATCAGCCTGGTCTTTTTCTTCATCGCCATTGTGCTTGGTTCAATCTGGGCGCGCCCGGTGTGGAACACCTGGTGGACCTGGGACCCGCGCCTGACGACGGCTGCCATTACCGAGTTGATTTACCTGGCTTACTTCATGCTCCGCCAGGGAATTGAAGACCCCGATCGCCGTGCTCGCTTTGGAGCGGTTTATACCCTCGTGGGGGCCGTCAGTGTACCGATTACCTTCATGACGATTCGTCTGTTCCGCACCATTCACCCGGTGGTGATTGGAACCCCCTCCGCTGCCGCCCAGGGCGGATTCAACATGACTGCGGACATGCGCCTGGCTTTCTTCTTTTCCATCTTCGCTTTTACCGTCATCTTCATTGATCTGTTCTGGAACCGCATTCGCCTGGGGCAACTCCAGGAAAAGGTCGAACAGCTCAAATTTCAAGTGATTCAATAGGAGCCGCTATGTTCTTTCAAGATGTTCCAAATACATCGGCATATATGATCGGTGGCTATGCCCTCTTTTTTGTGGTAATGGCCATTTACTTCATCAGCCTGGTTGTCCGCTGGCGCAATCTCCATCAGGACTTACGCTTGCTTGAAGACCTGAAAAAAGAAACGAAACAGTAACGAAAAATCTCCGAGTTTTGTCCCAAGTCCGCTATAATGAAAGCGGACTTTGTCTATCTCATGGCGAGACGCTGGTGGGCTACCTTTTCAGTGCTTGTGGTACTTACGGGTCTGGCGCTCACGCCGAGGCCGATGTTGTTCACTGCGCCCAAGCCGCCCCCCGGTCCCGATCGTTTTGCAGTGATTACGGTGGATTACACCGCTTATACCTGGTGGATGGCAGAGTGGGCGACCAACCAGGTAGTTTGCTCCATCGTGGTTGACCATGAAGGACTGCCGCGCGGGGGGGAAGTGTATCGTGATTGCGGAAAAACAATTTACGACAAATGGATGAAACAACCATCCTGCACCAATCGCAGTGGTGAAGGCTGCAAGGGATATTATTTGTTTCTGGTGAGCAGTGAACCAGCCAGCAAGCAGATCCCGGCTACATTGCCGGCAGCCGCTGCCTGGCTCTCGGTGGAGAATTGTAACCCCGTCCTCAGTATGGCGACGAATGTTTGTGAGCAATTACCTGTATTGGTAGTGAGTGGGCAGGAACCTTTGCCCAATGAACGGATCATCCGTGTAGAGGGAACACTGGATAACGAGCCTTTTGCCTGTGAAGGGCAGACGTGCAAAATTGCGCTTACGCCTACGCCATTAACCGGTGTACCGATTGAATTCTGGGTTTACTCCAGCTACGGTGATAGCAGTGTGGTGTTCAAAGGACAGGTGCGCGTTGTTCAGGCAAATTTGGGCGATCCAGATCACGTGTACTGGTATGTGGATGTGCTTTCTCCTCAATGGCAGGGTGCACCGGTAGCTACTTGCGCCGATAGCTGGGAGGTCTTTCCGCCAGTGGGTGGCTTGCCGACCTGGTTGAGTACGCCATCGAGTAGCACTGAATTGAATAGCGATATTCCTTACACCTACCTGGCGGCCAATTTGATTCGTCAAGGGGTGGTAGATGCCAGTTCCTGCCCTGATGGTGGTTTACTGCCCGATGGGGGGGCCAATCCTTGTGGTCTGGATGCGGCGCGCCCGGCAGTGGCCGAATGGCAGAATCGCTTCGATGGGTTGATCTTCAGCACGGCGCGAGAGACGGGCGTGCCGGCCTATCTGCTAAAAAATTTATTTGCGCGTGAGAGCCAGTTCTGGCCGGGGATTTCTCACAATACTGGTGATATTGGCCTGGGTCAGTTGACCGAGAACGGCGCCGATACAACGCTGCTATGGAATCCATCTTTTTATGCCCAATTTTGTCCCTTTGTTTTGCCTGGCGAAACTTGTGGTAAAGGCTATTTGCACTTGAAACCAAAAGAGCAGCAGCAACTTCGTCTGGCGCTAATTAACAGTGTCAACGCGACCTGCGAAAATTGCCCATTGGGCATTGATTTGAACCAGGCCGATTTTTCCGTCCAGGTTTTTGCGCATACCTTGCTGGCCAATTGTGAACAGGCCGGGCGGGTGGTGCGTAATCTGACCAAAAAAGCACCTGGTGTCTCGGCTACGTATGAGGATTTGTGGAAATTTACCCTGGTCAATTACAATGCCGGGCCGGGGTGCCTGGCCGATGCTTTGACCGCAGCCAGTGCCCAGAAAAAGACTTTTACCTGGGAGAACGTGGCGCCTTTTTTGCCGCCGGCTTGTCAGGGCGCGGTGGATTATGTCAATGACATTGCAAAGTGAAAACCAATAAAAGTGAAAGAGACCTCCGAAGTCTCGTAAACTTCGGAGGTCTGATTTTTAATTCTTCAGGGGTGTGGTTGCTTCAATGGCCGATTGTTTATTGTTGTGGGAAGAATGCTTCGATTTGCTCCTGAAGCATTTGCAAAGGCATCTTGTCTAGCGGCTTGGCAAAGAGCATCTGCCAGAGATCTACCGTATCTTTGCCCAGACCCCATTTGGTCATTTTCTCCACCTCTGCCTGTGGCGTGCCGTTCTTCCATGCCTGCAGGACCTCGTCCATGTTGGTGATGATGGGGAAGGCCAGTTTGAAAGCTTCCTGGTAGTTGGCCGGAATCGGAACGACGCCTTTGGTGGGATACACCATTTTGCCTGTCGCCTCATCCCATTTGCTGAGGGTGATGGTGCCTGTTTCCTGGTATTGCTTAACAACATCACTTGCATGGCAAGATGCACATAGAGCGATCTTCTCCTCGCGCGTCTTGGGTTTGCCGATGCTGTGGTCGTAGTATGGACCGATGGCGACAAAGGATTTGGCCTCGCCGTTTTCAGTCGTGTAAACGGCAGCCATCACATTGCCGAGATCGTATTTGCCCTCCTCGTTGATCAGCAGGAATTTCCAGCCAATGACGCGAGCATTCGGATATTCGGGCAATCCTGAAATCACGCCGTTGATGTGGCAGCCCTGGCAGGAGACAACCGTTTGGGCATGGCAGGCGGCGCAGGTCATATTTTCACCATGAATGGTGTGACCTGGCGTCTGGCTCAGTTTTTCTTTGACGTGACAATCAGTGCATTCTGTGTTGGGTGATTCCAGCAAGGACTTATAGGTATTGCCGTCGCCGTGCGTGTCTCCTGTGCCATGACAATTGACGCAGGTAAATCCAAGCCCCTTTCCGTAGGGTGCCGGGCTGCGATGAACATCAGTGACAAGAGGCTCTGTCATCACCTGACCCGTGACTGGATCGGCGATGGGGTCGCCAGAGTTCGGGTCAAGACGTGGTTTGGTCGCACCATACTCGAATCGCTGGCGCCCATGGCAGGATAGACAACCCTGAGCTCGGCCGTCATCGGGAAATTGCGGCAACTTGACAATTGCCTGCACGGGCGCATACTTGTCGTTGATGTGGCAGGATTCGCAGCGCGGTTGTCCCTGCTTGCCTTCTACCTTGTTGTATAAGGTATGACAATTCTTGCAAGGAAGCTGGTCGAAAGGAATGCCCGTCAGATTTTCCATGCCCCCGTTTTCCTTCGAGTACCAGAAAGCTTTACCAGCGGCAGTCCCATGTAAAGAAGTGGGCAACCATTCCATGGCTTGTTCGGCCGGGCTGGGGCCTTCTACGGGTACTTCTTTGGTGACCTCTACGATGCGGGTTACCTCCACTGTGGCAGGGGTGGGAGGAGTGGCTTGCGTTCCACATGCAGCCACGATCAACCCTAAAACCCCCAGGCCAAGCACAATTAGGGCGATTTTCTTCATAACATTCTCCTTTCTGGTGAACCCTGAAGAATTTTGCAGCGAACTTCAGCGAGGCCTGCAAATACCCCCATCCTCTTCCTTCCCCGTCACCAACGGTTGCAGCACAACGCACCCTCCTCGAACGGGGCAGGGGGGGGCTGCCTGTCTCTTGGACAGCCTGGAAAGGCTGTCCCACAATGTTGTTTCCTGGCAAGAGAGCCAAGAGTGGCTACCTGAACGTGTTTCACATAAGCCGCCTCAGCGGCATATAGCCGTATCAGGATTCTCCCTGGGCGGTCAGGCATTGCTGGTGTTCTTGATGCTGTTATTTGTTGGCTACGGTTTGTTTCAGGAGCAAAAATGATCGAGAACTCGCAATTAAGGATTTTCCTGATCGCGGCAGAAGAGGGCAGCTTTAGCCGCGCGGCGGAGCGATTGCACCTTTCGCAATCGGCGGTGAGCCAGAACATCCAGGCGTTGGAACAGGCTTATGGAGTGCAATTGTTCCTGCGTCGGGGGCGTACGGTGATGCTGAGCGAAGCAGGGCAGACGATTTTGCCTCTGGTGCGCGAGGCGCTGAATGCCTCTCGCCTGGTTGAAGAAGCGTTGCTCCATGCCGATCAACAAATCGGGGGAGAATTGGTGATTGGCTGTTCAACTTCTGCTGGTAAATATCTGTTGCCGATGCTCCTCGCCGAATTTCAACGGCGCTGCCCGGCAGTGTTGCCGCGCGTTCGGGTGATGGGACGTGACGCGGTCCTGGAGCGCTTAACCAATCGCAACATCCCGTTTGGGGTCTCCAGCCGCGAATTGCTGCACAGCGATCTGGAGTGTATGCCGTTTTTTGAAGACCGCATTCTCCTGATTGTGCCTCCCGACCATCCCTGGGCCAGTTTTGGGCGCGCACTACCCACGGATTTGATCGACCAGCCGATCATTGTGCGCGAAGAAAGTTCCGGCACGCGTGAAGCAGTGATCGAAGGCTTGAAGTCGCACGGTATTTATTGTGATATGCTGCGTATCAAAATGGAATTGGGGAATGCTGAGGCCATCGCAATGGCGGTTGAACGAGGGGTGGGCATTGCCTTTGTTTCTGAACTGGTGGCGGCGCGTGGGCTGGCTTTAGGCAAGATCAAAAAAGTGGAGATCGAAGGGTTGGATTTACATCGAACCATTTACATCGCCCGCCATGTAGATTATCCCCTGACGCGTGCCCAGGCTTTGTTTTGGGATTTTCTTCTGGAAGAACGCCAGCATCTCAGGGATGAACGCTATGCCAACCTGGTGAATTTTGCTACAATTGGCTGAAGTTGTGCTAAACTAACGTGAGTTTGGAGGTCTCATGCTCTCACTGATCGAAAAAATCTTGTTTGCAGTGGCCACCCTTGCCTCGCTCTACTATACCTATCGCGGCGTTCGGCGCATCATTGCCCATATTGCCAGCGGGCAGGGCCGGCCGGATTGGTCGTTAATCTGGAAGCGGCTGGGAGAGGTTATCATCAAAGTGGGTTTGTTCCGGCCGGTTTTCCGTTTTCGTTGGTGGGTTTCTTTGTTGCATGCTCTGATCGGCTGGGGATTTCTATCCTTCCTGCTCATCAATCTTTCAGATCTGATCTATGCCTATAGCGGCTTTAAGCTGCTGGAACATCTCGGTGGCTTTGGGGATGCCTATCGGCTGCTGGCGGATGTGGCCAACGTGGCGATCCTGGTGGGTATTGTGGCGATGGTGATTCGGCGCTTCGTGCTGCGACCGGCGACTCTGTCCACGCGTGAGACAACGCTCCTGCACCCCAAGGCGCGCTCCGGCATCGCCCGCGATTCGGCGATTGTGGCCACCTTTATTTTTGTCCACAATGCGGCACGGCTGCTGGGCGAATCCTTCTATGTGGCCAGCACGGGAAGCGCTGACCCGTGGCAACCGACCATTTCAGCGGTAGCCCGCCTGTGGTCCGGCATGGAGGCGGGGGCCTTGTTAGGCGGAGAGCGCCTGATGTTCTGGTTGTCCATTGGGGCAGTGATCGCTTTCCTGCCCTATTTCCCCTATTCCAAACATATTCACCTGTTCTTTGCGCCGATCAATTTCGCCCTGAAGCCGGAACGGCGTTCGATTGGGGAGTTGAATTACATCAATCTGGATGACCAATCTATTGAGCAGTTTGGGGCGGCGAAAATGAAAGATTTGCGCTGGGAGCAGATCATGGACAGCTACGCCTGCATTATGTGCTTCCGCTGTCAGGAGGTCTGCCCGGCGTACAATACCGGCAAGGTGCTTTCACCGGCCGCGCTGGAAATTAACAAGCGTTACCATCTCAATTATGGTGGCACGACCGATGTGCCTTTGACGCAGCTGATCAGCGAGGAAGCCGTGTGGGCGTGCACTTCGTGTGGCGCCTGTGTGGATATTTGTCCCGTGGGCAATGAGCCGATGCGCGATATTCTGGAGATTCGCCGCAACCTGGCCATGATGGAAAGTGCCTTCCCCAAACAGCTGGAGACGGCTTTCCGGGGCATGGAGCGCAACATGAACCCATGGAATGTCTCGCAAGCCGATCGCCTGAAGTGGGCTGAAGGGCTGGATGTGCCGACCATTGAGCAGAACCCTGAGCCTGAAATTTTGTGGTGGGTAGGCTGTGCCCCCGCGACGGATGTGCGCGCCCAGAAGACGGCGCAGGCATTTGCTCGCATCCTGAACGCGGCGGGGGTGAATTACGCCGTGCTGGGGAAAAACGAATCTTGCACCGGCGATTCAGCGCGCCGCGCCGGGCGGGAGGATATTTTCTTTGCCCTGGCAACTCAAAATGTAGAAATTTTGAACGAAGTCAAGCCGAAGCGCATTGTGACTACCTGCCCACACTGTTTGCACACCCTGAAGAATGAGTATCCGGCCTTTGGTGGAAATTACGAGGTCATTCACCACACGCAATTCATCAATGAACTGGTTGGTGACGGGAAGATACACCTGTCGGTGAGCGATGATCATCTATCCGTGACTTTCCACGATCCGTGCTATTTGGGACGGCACAATAAAATTGTGGACGAGCCACGGGAGGCCTTGAATTCGCTGGGGTTGGTGACCATCGAAATGCCGCGCCATGGCAGCCAGTCCTTCTGCTGTGGGGCGGGCGGCGCACAGATGTGGAAAGAAGAAGAAGCCGGCAGCCAACGGGTGAACGAAGCCCGTTTTGCCGAAGCGAAAGCCACCGGTGCCAGCACTGTGGCGGTCGGCTGTCCTTTCTGCCTGACGATGATGACCGATGCTGCGAAAGCCGATGGCGGCGAGATCCAGGTCAAAGATGTGGCAGAACTGGTTGTGGAGAGAATGAAGGCCACAGAGGGATAATTCCCTGGGATGAAAGCAGGCCTCCGAAATCTTCGGAGGCCTGAGTTTTAAAAAACGACGCACTATGTTTAGAAAGGCAAGGAGACGCCGATCATTTTCATGCCGGCGTAGATGAGCAACAGACCCACGATAGAAAGCCAGGGCAACTTGTTGATCAGGGCGATCAACACATCCCAGCCGGTGGCGCGGGCCAGAGCCATTTCGGGGGTGGGTTTGATCACACCCAACCAGGCCAGCACCGAGAGCACAATCAACGCTATGCCCAGGATGATCAAAATATAGCCGACGATCGTTTGCATAAGCAGTCTCCTTGAGTTGGTGAATTTGTTTTCATCATACAACTTTTTTGCTGGCAGGACGATTTCTTGTTTAACCGATGAGCAGCCTTAATTGTTCCAGGGTTGTAACTGGATCGCGAAAATGGATGGCCCACATGCCAACTTTTTGGGCGGCTTCCACGTTTTCGAGGAAATCATCCACAAAAACCGCCGCTTCAGGCCGGACTTTGGCCTGATTCAGCGCCAACTGATAGATTCCTGCCTCGGGCTTGATCATGCCAACTTCGGCGGAGATGATGATGTGATTGAAGGCATCGGCGAATCTGTGCTTCTCCATGTACTCGCGTAGTCCTGACCAGGCATTGGAAATGAGGCCGGTGGCCAAACGCGACCGCAGAGAGCGGATAAAGTGGATCAGGTTGCGATCGAGGACATCGCCCCCAAAAAACTCGTTGCGCAGGCGTTCGATGTCGGACTCTTTCAGGCGAAATCGGCGTGCCACATTCTGCCAGTGCTCCTCCTCGCTGATCTGTCCCAACGAGGCGCGGCGCGCTGATTCGCTTCCAAAGACAATTCGTTCCAGGTCTTCGTACTCTACCCCCAGGCGCTCGGCCAGCTGTTGGCGAGGAGATTGATACTCTGTGCGCAACAGTACGCCACCCAGGTCGAAAAAAACAGCCTGAAAGTTCATCAAAAGTCAGTCGTTTTCTCGTTTTTCTTTTTTCGCTTTGGAAACAGCATGAGCAGTTTCCTTGCGGTTGACGTATGCCTGGACAAACACTTCTTTCTTTGTGCGATTGGCCTTTTCACAAAAAGGGCAGGGCACATCGTAAAAGTCCAGTTTGGTTTCGTCCATGTGCTTGATGGCTTGGGCTACTTGCCCCTCTTCCAGGGTGGTGGTTTTGCCGCAATTCCAGCATTTGATTTCGAGAATGTAGTTGGTGGACATGATGATCTCCTTTTAAGAAAATTATGGTTGCCCTTGTGAAGCAGATTTGGAACGAGTTTTTTTCGGAGCCTTCTGAGACTTTTGCTCTTCAGCTACAGGTGAATCCTCGTCTTGATTTACAGGGGCGTTCAAGGCAGCCTTCCAGTTTGGAAAGGCCTGTTCCAGTTTTTGGCGGGGGATTTGCGTGGCGCGGCGGCAGCGCGGGCAGTGTGCGTCATAATGGTGCAAATTCTCTGCTTCCATTTTTTGCAAAGCGGCCAGTATTTCATTGCGGCTGATGGCATAAGGAGTCTGACAAAAAGCGCAACGGATGTTCATTGGTAGAATCCTTTCTTGCGGCAAAGGGGAGGGACATGCGCCTGAGATGCTTATCTCTTTTCAAGGAAGCACAGGCGACAAAGACTTTTCTAATTCTACTCTGAATTCATCGCCTGTTTCAACATTATTCCAGCAATCCAGATATGGGCTTTCATACAGCGATACATCGTCCCCGAATGGGGATTCACGTCGCCCCCTATATTTTGGTGGCGTACAGAAGGGCGAGATAAACCTCGCGGTACATTTGCAACATGTCCTGGCGGCGTTTAGGGCACAATGCGACCAGCGAGTAAGTCAGCCAGCACTTGCTCGGCCAGTTGCTGTTTGCCGGGGGTGAGTACGTTGGGGTCAATATCCGTAAAGCCGAGCGGCGATTGGACATTTACGCCTCCCTTTCCTGCGATCAGGTTGGGCCAGGCGGCTTGAATGGCTTGGATGACATCGGGTTGCAGGGTCACCACCCAACCGGCCGGCAGCGGGTCTGGCGGTTTGACGCCGAGGAGAGATGTGCCGGTCGTGCCAATGTAGTTGAGCAATTCAGGAGTGGCCACGTCGGGATAGACGTAGATGGTATCTACCTGGCGTTGCAAGATGAGATAATCCGCATAGGCACTATAGCGGGCGGGGTCTTCGTCAGCGGGGATTTCAATGGATTGCGGATATTTCCAGTTGACAAAATAAAACGGCAGGCACAGGCCGCAATAATAGGTCATACCGTTGGAGAAGGCACTGAGGGCTTTTTGAGCATCGGCGTTGTCTTTAGGGAGGATCATGCCGATGCGGTAATCTGGGGTGGTCATGGCGGCAATGTAGCCAGCCATGAAGGCAGGGATTTCAGGTTGGCTGTTGCCGCTCAGTACACTGATATTTCCGCCGGCGGTGACTTCGGGAATGTTGATGGCGAGGAATTGGACCTGTGGGGCGGCCGCGGCCAACGTGGTCACGCCCGGATCGGGTGGCAGGACGATAACGACCTTCAGGGTTGGGTCGCTCACATCGTCCATCGTGAGCGTATTGCGCACCTGAAAACGGAAGCCGGAACCCTGCGCCAGGTCATAAACGACCTTTTGGTACAGGTCAAAGGTCTCTTTTTTCATGTCCGCTGGCAAGACCAAAAGTGCCAGTGGTGTGGAAGGTGTGGGGATCAGTGTGGGGGTGGGGATAGCCGTTTGCGTAGGATGGGGAGTGGCTGTTGGCGTGGCGGGGGCATTGCAGGCGCTGAGCAGCAGGAAAACGAAAAGAAACCAGGAGAGTTTCGTTCGCACGGGGGTTGCTCCAATCTTCGAGAATGTTCAAATTATACGCCAAACAACCGGAGAAACAAAACAGGCCACGTCTGAGGCGTGACCTGATGGGAAGGAGGAGCAGTGAATAAATTATTTGGTGTTGATTTTGATTTTCTTCGGGCGGGCCGATTCGGCTTTGGGGAGGCGTAGGATCAGGATGCCATCCGTGATCTTCGCTTCGACGCGCTCGGCGTCAATGGGGGCAGGCAGGCGCAAGGTCCGGGCAAACGAACCGCTGGGCAGCTCTTTCAGCAGGTAGCTGGCCTCCGCCGTGGTCTTGTATTCGCCTTCGATGCGGACGATGTCATCCATCACCTGAATGTCGAGGTCATCTCCTTTGAGGCCGGGGACAAAAGCAGTCAGGACGTAACCTTCTTCGTCTTCGCGCAGATCTACCCCAAGATAGAAGTCACGTACCGGTGTCTCGGAGGTGGACATCCAGCGGCGCATCATGCGATAGGGGCGAGGGAAAAAATAGTAGGTCATGGCTTTACTCCTTTTCGTTACCGTTCAGGGTTATCGCTATGATAGAGGGCGAATATTGGAATCGCATTGGAGGGAGAGTAAAAATTGGTTAACAAAGGTAGTTTTTTCTGGGGAGGGTGAACATTCGTGCTAAAATGGATGGACGAATAACCAATACATTTTTCAATTGTGAAGGATGATGGTCCTGGACACTTTGAAAACGAGCTGGACATTCGCAACACCTATGATCCCTCCCCATATTTTGGCCTGGCTTTGAACGCCAGCACAAATCAGGATCAAATTCCGCTATGTGAAGAAGGCATGCAATGAATGATTTTTCAGGCAAGGTTGTGCTGATCACTGGTGCCGGCAAGGGCAAGGGACGTGCCCTCAGCCTGGCATTTGCCCGCCGCGGGGCGATTGTAGCCGCCAATGACATCTCACCGTTTAACGTGGAGCAAGTGGTTGAGCAAATCCGGGCGCAGGGAGGACAGGCCAGGGCCTATGTGGAAGATGTGGCAAAGAAGATGTCGGCACAGGCGCTGGTTCAGCAAGTGGAAGATGATTGGGGAAGTATTGATGTGTTGATCAATCATGCCGCAGTGGAACCCCACGTTTCACTGCTCAACATGGACGAGTGGGACTGGCATCGTACCCTGGATGTAAACCTGACCGGAGCGTTCCTCCTGCTCCAATCGGTGGGACGGGTCATGCGCGCTCGTCATGGGGGAGTGATCATCAATCTTGTCAGGGGAGCCGGCTCAGGCGTCGGCAGTGAGCGAGGAGCTTATCTGGCGAGTATGGGCGGTTTGCTGTGGCTTACCCGTCAGGCGGCGCATGAGTTGGAACCGCTTGGGATACGTGTCCATGCAGTGGGCACCGGCCTGGAGACTCTTCAATCGGCGGAGGAAAATATCCCGCACCAGTGGATAGAGGCGGTGATGTATTTGTGCGCTTCTGAATTGAATGGCCAGATTGTCCATGTGGAGGAAGAATGACTTCGATCGAGTTGCAGGAATATCGCTGGAAACTCTTGAACCGCTTAGAAGCGGCCGCCGATGATTTCGCGGCAGCCTGTCGGGCAGTGGTTGATCCCTTCACAACCCGGCACGATGGCTGGACGGTGCATCAACTGGCAGCGCACACTCGCGATGTGGCGGTGGACGTCTATGGGCCGCGCGTGCGGCGCACCGCCACGGAAGATAACCCAGAGTTCAAGAACTTTGATGCCGATGCCTGGATGGCGGCGCACTACAATCCTGCCGAGCCACTGGATGCCATTTTGAACGAGTTGACCGAGAACATCCACTCGCTGGTGGCTTTTTTGCGCCAATTGCCTGAGGAGGCCTGGGCGCGTCAGAGCCGCCATGAGATTAACGGCGGTGGCTTTACGCTTCAGCTCTGGGTGGAGCGTAACCTGGCGCACATTGAAGAGCACCGGCAGTCCGTCAGAAGCGCGAAATAATAGTCATTGTTTCTGCATCGAATGACTCGAATGCTGCGAATTTTCTAGTATCTCTGATAAAAACCTCCCGAAGGCTTGTTGCGCTTCGGGAGGTTTGGTAGGCGGAAGCCGTTTTAGCCTATGGCAATTGACTGAACAAGTATAAAACCAGTCCGCTGCTTTGCAGACCAATCAGACCGACCAGGATGCCGATGAAGGCGCCTACGATGACATCTGAGAGATAATGAACGCCCATGGCGACGCGTGCCAGTGAGACCAATGGCGCCCACAGCCAGAGCAAGCCGGCCAGCCAGAGTGGCCCCAGGCCGCTTGCAATGACGGCAATGAGGAAGGCTCGCGCCGCATGGCCAGAAGGAAAGGAGTGCGGGTCAGTGTTACGATAGATGCTGCCCCATTCCCCATGAGGCCGGCGGCGACGGATAGTAAATTTGAGCGCCATGACGATAACGGCTAGGACGGCGATGCCCACAAATTCGATGACCGCCCAGTTTTTCCAAAAGGAATTGCCCACAAACCAGAGCCCAATCAGCCCCAAGCCCCAAAACCAGGAATCGCCCGAATGGGCGAAGAAAATGGCCAGGGAGCGCAATCGCCCCGGTCGTTCGGCGATGCGGATGCGATTCGAGAGCTGGTTGTCCAGCTCAAGCAGTGGCCGCAGATTCATGCGTCGCCTTTTTTGCTGCTGGTTTGGATGGACTGACCGCTGAGCCTGGCCAGGTCGGCGCGCATTAATTCGAGCTGGAAGGGTTTATCCACATCCATGCCGGGTTCGGCGCGATCCCACACGATGGCGCGGCCCTTGATGCCGATGCGCCGGGATACCCGTTCAACCGCCTCATCCAGCGAGATCTGGCGCGTCAGAAGCAGGAAGAGAGTATCCAGGCCGATGGCTGCCGCTTGTTTGAGCGGGCTTTTGCGATTGCCGATCAGTCTTTCCCATAGATCGAGATGTTCGGTAGCCATGCGCACGTGAGCAATGTTGATGTCGGCGCCACAAACTTCCATATCCTTGAGGTGGGTGTAGGTGCGCCTGGAGCCCGGGTAGCGGGCTTCCATCACAGAGCGCGGAATCACGCCGTAGTAGAGGTCATCCTGGGTTTGCATGGCGGTGTCAATCAGCCAGTCCACCATTTCGCCTTGCAGGCCGGGGATGTCTGACGAAACGATCAAGACATATTCGGCCTGGGGATTGATCTCCAGTACCTTATGGATGCCGGCGATGATGTTGGTCAACATGCGTCCCTGGTTGGAGAGAAAGTACAGCGGTTTTTTGCAGGTGACCCCGCTTTTGGGTGAGAGACCAACGATAACCACATTCTCAACTTTTTCGGAAGCGCTCAATGCATCCAGCACCCATTGAATCATGGGCTTGCCGGCTACATCGATCAAGGCTTTCGAATCCCCGTTTGCGTACGGGTAAAGCGGATCTTCAGGGAGGGGAATACCTCCTGCAGTTACGATTGCATCCATACGTTACGTTCTCCTGTTGGCCAAAAGATGGGTTGCCACAAAGTAGAACACTACAAAACCACTTAAGTCGTGAGATTAATCCCAGCCCGTTTTCCAGGCAATTTGAGATTTACTCAGGTGTGGGCAATCTCTACGCCTATAATGAATTTTTGCAGTGAAGTCATTACCTCACCTTCCGCGGTAGCGCGAGATTTATCTCGCATTTACAAGCGACATGAATGTCGCGCTACGGGAAAGTGCGTAACATCAGTCATTAATTCAATTCCTGCAATTGCGGCTCGAGGCCCAGTTTTTCTAACATTTCGTTCAGCTCATCCCAGGTCAGTGGACGACCTTTACCAGCAACCGCGACCAGAGCGGCCTCCATCATATTTGTCCCAAAGGAGCGTCCATCCAACACAGGTGTGGTGGTGACCAGATATTTCACCCCAGCTTTGCGGAACAGCTCTACGTCTTCGGGGGTGGTGGTGTTGGTGACAATCACTTTGCCATCCAGCCGATCGGGCATGTGACGTTTGATATAGTGACAATCCCCAGCGATTACCGTTGCCCAGTTGTACCATTTTTCCCATTTGGGGGTGCGTTTTTCCTGGTTTTCGCCGATTGGATACAGCCATTCAAAGGGGAAAAGGGTCACAATCGGAATCATGATGGAGGCCAGGATGCGTAAGGCTTTCATCGAGCGCAAGGGAATGGGGATGCCGAGGGCGAACATCAAGTCGCAGAAAACCACCTCATACCCTGCTTCTACAAAGGATTTGGAAAGCCCCCAACGGTCCACGCCGACCGTGACCATCACCTTGCGGCCATGGGTATTGAGGTAGTCGCCAATTTTTTGTTCCAAGAAGGCCGGGGCTTTGTTTTCCAGGGTGTTCTTCAGGCCGCCCCCGTCCACAACCGGCGTCTTTTTGACATAGCGAATCAGTTTTTGCACGGAGTGGAAGGGATAAAACTTCCCCTCGACAATGGCTCCCAAATCGGCGCCACCGACGCCAAAGGCATCCACCTGACCATCGAGTTCTTTGTACTTGAGGGCGGCGGCTTCCATATCCCCATCCGTGCCGATGCGTTCAATGCGTACTTTTTCGCCCAGCAACGTCACTTCTACAGCTTTGTCGCGTTTAGATGATCCAATGCTGATGCTCACTGCTCTTTTCATGTTCAATTTCTCCTGCGGTTGTGAATTGGAATCAGTATACACCTAACTAACACGATTGAGAATAACAGCAAATAGCCGGCTATGTTACACTTTACCAGATTACCAGAAGATGATGACGAAACATACGGTTTACCTGGCTCTCGGAACGAACCTGGGCAATCGCCTGGCGAATTTGCAATCTGCCCTCGCCTCGCTGCCGCCGGATGTCAAGCCGCTGCGTGTTTCCCCTGTTTATGAAACTCCCCCCTGGGGCTATACTGACCAGCCTGCATTTTTGAACCTGGTTTTATCTGCCGAAACCCGCCTCGCTCCTCGCCCTCTACTCCGCTATCTAAAACAACTGGAGGCCGATCTGGGCCGGGTACCCACCTTCCGTTACGGTCCGCGTCAAATTGATCTGGACATCTTGTTCTACGACAATTTAATCCTGAACGAACCCGACCTGATCATTCCCCACCCGCGTTTACATGAGCGTACCTTTGTGCTTGTTCCTCTGGCCGATATTGCCGCCGATTTATGCCACCCCCTGTTGGGAAAAACCATTGGCGAACTACTTGCCGGATTAAATACAGCGGACATCCATCGCTTTGCCTGACTCCTTGCAGGGACTCTTCCGGCCAACCTGCTGAGTGTGCAAATTTGTGCATACGCCCTCATGGCTTTGTTTCTGCCCCAAAATACTCATCACCTGAGCAATGACGGTGGCAACAGACTTTGAGAAAGCCATCTCCACACCCTCCCAAAAAGTTGCCATCCTCCGGTTATAATCACCTTAGCCCAACTGGAGGTATTCTCATGTCTGAATTCAAACCCCTCAACTGGAAACCAACCCCTGGCATTGGCTATACCGTTGTACGCCGACCTGATGGCGGAATGCACTATACCTTCACCGACCTGTCTGAAGCCACCATTATGCACTGGCAGGAATTCGCCCACGAACATCTGCTCGATTCGGACCGCTTGACGCGCAATCTGTACGATCTCCGTCAGGTTCGCCAAGTGCCCGAAAAGGCGATTCGTGTCGCCGTTGAGGTGAACAGCGATCCCGCTGCTCGCAACATTCGCCTGGCAGTTGTTGTGGCCAGTGAAGAAGTAGCCGAGGCCATTCGACAGATCGTTGCCCTGGCTCCCTCCGAAACGACGGCTGCTGTCAAACTCTTCACCGACATCAATGAGGCCGAAGCCTGGTTATCTCGACCGCTTGATCAGATTCCATGAAGCCGTTGACTGTTGCCAATCACACCTTTGAATGGGGTGCCCGCACGTATGTGATGGGCATCCTGAATGTTACCCCCGACAGTTTCTCCGGCGATGGTTTGCTGGCCCGCGGCGATGCCCTGCGCCTTTCTCTGGAGCAAGCCGAGCACTTCCTCCAAGCTGGCGCCGACATCCTCGACGTGGGCGGCGAATCGACCCGCCCCGGCTCCCAGCCGGTGAGCGCCGCCGAAGAGATCGAACGCGTCCTCCCCGTCATACGGCAAATCGTCCGCCATTTTCCTCAGGCGCTGATTTCGATCGACACGTACAAGGCCAGTGTAGCTCAGGCGGCCTTCGATGCTGGCGCCCACATCCTGAACGATGTTTGGGGCCTGCGCGCCGATCCTGATTTGGCCGGCGTTGCTGCTCGCTATCAGGCGCCGGTGATTCTCATGCACAACCGCAGCAACCCCGCCAATGTGGAAGTGCGCGAGCGCCTGGGGGCCACCTATCTTGGGGCGGAATATGCCGATTTGCTCGGCGAGGTAAAACAGGAATTGCTGCAAAGCGTGGATCTGGCCCGCCGTGCCGGCGTGGACGAGAACCGCATCCTCCTCGACCCCGGCATTGGCTTTGGCAAAAGTGTGGATCACAACCTGGAACTGATCAACCGCCTCGATGAAATCCGCGCCCTGGGCTTCCCCGTCTTGCTTGGTCCCTCGCGTAAATCTTTCATCGGCTTCACGCTCGACCTGCCGCCTGATCAACGTCTGGAAGGAACGGCCGCTGCTGTGGCTGTGGGTATCGTGCGTGGCGCCGACCTCATCCGCGTCCATGACGTGTTGCAGATGGTCCGTGTGGCCAGAATGACGGATGCTATCGTTCGCAAAAAACATTAATGTCCAGCCTGCCCATCCTCCGCGCTCGCCGTGAACGCCGCCTGGCGCGTCAACGCTCCAGCCAGGGACGGCGTTTTACCCTCCTGATCGGCGCGGGGGCTTTTTTTTCGTTGTTGCTGGTGGCGGCTATTTTGGGCCTGGCGTGGACCTACACCGCTCTCACCGCGGATCTCCCTTCCCTCGAAAGCCTGCCGCACCTGCTCAACCCGCCCAACGGCCTCCTGCTTCAACCCACTCGAATCTACGATCGCAGCGGACAGCATCTTTTGCTGACCTTTGCCCCCAACGACGCCCCGCGCCGCTACCTGCCACTGGGCGAGCAAAACCCTCAACATTTGCCCAAATTTCTGGCCGATGCCGTCCTGGCTCTCACTGACCCTACTTTCTGGTCGCACGGTGGAGCTCTCCTCACTGGCTGGCAAGACCCCCATGTTCACCCCACCCTGGCCCAACGCCTGGTGGCTGAGCTGTTGCTCTATGCTGAGCCGCCCTCCCTGCGACGTGCTCTCCGTGAACGCCTGTTGGCGGCTCAAATCACGGCTCACTTTGGGCGAACACAGGTGTTAGAGTGGTACCTCAACTCGGCTGATTTTGGTCACAATGCCTTTGGTGCTGAGGCTGCTGCTCAGCTCTACTTTGGCAAATCGGCCAGTCAACTGACCGTGGCTGAGGCGGCTATCCTGGCGGCTGCCAGCCAGAATCCGGCGTTGAATCCGTTCGATGCACCGGAGCAAGCCCGGCAGGGCGGCCGTGAGGTGATTTATATCCTCCAATCGTTGGGCTGGCTGAATACGGAAGAAGCCCAACGCGCCCTGAACGAAACGCCGACCTTCCAGGCGGCGCCTCCGACCGCCCCCGCGCTGGCTCCTGCTTTCGTGAATCTGGTCCTCGCTCAGCTGGAATCCCGTTTCCCGCGCGCCCGCATCGAGCGCGGCGGCCTGACGGTGCTCACTACCCTCGATTTCGATCTGCAACGACAAGCCACCTGTCTGATGGCGGTCTATCAGGCGCGCTTGAGTAATCTCTCCGAGCCGACTTGCGCCGCGGCTCGATTTTTGCCCGCTTTGCCGCCTGGGGTAACACTGGAGGATGCCACCGCCAGTGCGCTGATTCTCGACCCGAAAACGGGGCAGATTCTAGCGGCGGTGGGGGAAACGCGTGGGGGGCAGGAAACGCCTCTTTTGGCGGCACACCACCCAGGGTCCCTGAGCGCACCGTTTGTTTATTTAACGGGATTCACCCGGGGGTTGAGTCCGGCCTCGTTGGTGTGGGATGTCCCGGGGCAGGTGAATGTCCAGAATTTTGATGGTAAGTTTCATGGCCCGTTGCGTTTGCGCCTGGCGCTGGCCAATGATTACCGTGTTCCGGCACAGGCGGTTTTGCAGCAAATGGGGACGGAGAATGTGAGCCGGGTGGCGGCTTCTTTTGGGATGACGCTGGACGCGCCGGTGACTTTGCCGGAGGTGGCGGGGGCGTTTGGAGCGTTGGCTACGCAGGGGGTGTATTTTGGCCAGCCGTTGGGAGATGCTTTTGGGCCGGTTGCGGTGCTGCGGGTGGAGACGACGGATCATGCCTTGTGGCTGGATTGGAGTACGCCGCAGGCGAAGTCGCTGGTTTCGCCAGCTCTGGCGTATTTGGTGAATCATGTGTTGAGTGATGAGCCGGCGCGCTGGCCCAGCTGGGGGCACCCCAATGTGTTGGAGATCGGTCGGCCGGTGGCGGTGAAGCCTGGTCAGAGCGCGGATGGGCAGGATGCCTGGCTGGTGGGGTACACGCCGCAGCGGGTGGTGGTGACCTGGACAGGGAGGCGCGGCGCGGCCGAGGGGGTGACGCCGCGTTTGCCTGCGGTTTTGTGGAGCGGGTTGATGCACCTGGCCAGCCAGGATTTGCCCATGGATGGTTGGGCGCCGCCTGCTGAGGTGAGTGTGGTGAATGTGTGTGATCCTTCTGGTTTGTTGCCCACTGCCGATTGCCCCAACGTGGTGAGTGAGGTGTTTTTGAACGGGAATGAGCCGGCCAGTGCCGATACGCTTTACCGGGCGTATTGGGTTAATCGCGAGACGGGGTTGCTGGCGACGGTGTTCACGCCGCCGCAGCTGGTGGAAAAACGGGTGTATTTGGTGATTCCGCCGGAGGGGCGCTCGTGGGCCGAGCTGATGACCTTGCCTGTGCCTCCGCAAAATTATGATGCCATCGAGCTGCCACCGCCGAACCCGCAGGTTCATCTTTCGGCGCCGAGGATGTTCGCTGAGGTGAGCGGGGTGGTGAAAATCACAGGCACGGCGGCGGGAGAGGGCTTTCGAGGGTATCGCTTGCAAGTGGGAAAGGGGTTGTATCCGCAGATGTGGCTGCAGGTGGGGGGAGAAGGGACGCAGCCGGTAACGGAGGGTTTGCTGGGAGAATGGGATAGCCGCGGTTTGAGCGGGGTGTATGTGGTGCAGCTGGTGGTGCTCCGTAGCGATGACCGCCTGGAGACGGCCTCTGTTGTGGTGACGGTGAAATAAAAGACCTGCCCGCCTGGAGAGGCGGGCAGGTTTGCCAGGGGGCCGGTTTGTGCCTGGTTTTCCCCATCCCTGGGTGACATAACAACCGGCAAGAGATGTCCACCCTGTTTTTAGGGGACGTAGTATTCGATGATCAACACCGGGCGATAGGCCAGGGCGGCGTTGCCGCTGAAGAATTTGAGGTAATCGGCGCTCCTGTCGTCGTTGTCGTCTTTGGTGAAGCGCAGGCGGAACTGGGTGAGGCCGGTCTTGTTGAGGAAGGAGAAGGCGGTGGGGTTGAGGTTGTGCCTCAAAACAAAGGGGGCACACGTTGCAAGAGGGTGACGATTTCTGAAATGACTTTGCGGCTATAATTTGGGTTATGCCCTCTCTTGCAGATAAGCTCAAAGCCCTCGGCGTGAAGGTCGGCACAGCGGATCCGACTCCGCCCGCGGCAGCCTCTCGCCCGAAGATTGCTACGCTCCTCCCCGGCGAATTCCGTACGACGCGGGCGGGCGAGGTGTTTGTCGCCGAACAGGTTTTCTCTGGGGACTATCGGCACGGTGCCATGCCGCTTTCCTTTACCCTTTCACCGCTGGTGATGGAATGGCTGGGGGATGAACGTTTGGGGAAATTCCAGCGTGAGGAGCTGGTCTTTCTGGATACCGAGACTTCTGGCCTGGCTGGTGGGAGTGGTACGCTGGCTTTTCTGGTGGGCGTAGGGCGCTTCGAGGGTGAGAATTTTCACCTGGCGCAGTTCTTTCTGAACGACCCGGCTGAAGAACCAGCCATGCTGGAAGCCCTGGCCGAGTTTCTGGCACCGGCGCAGGCGTTTGTTACCTTCAATGGCAAGGCCTTCGATATTCCCTTGCTCACCACGCGCTTTTCTCTGCATCGCATCCCCTTGCCTTATGGCGATTTTGCTCACCTGGATTTGTTGCCCCTGGCGCGCCGCTTGTGGCGCGATCGCCTGCCCTCGCGGGCGCTGAAATACCTGGAAGAGCATGTTTTGGGGGCGCAACGTTCCAGCGAGGAAGTGCCCGGTTACGAGGTTCCCTGGCTGTATTTCGATTATTTGCGTAGCGGAGATCCGCGTCCGCTGGTGGGGGTGTTCTATCATAACGCCATGGACGTGGTGGCGATGGCTGCTTTACTGGCGCATGTGTGCGATTTGCTGGAGCATCCCTTCGATGGTCGCGTAGAGCATGGGCTGGATTTCATCGCTTTAGGGAAACTCTTTGAGGATTTGGGTCGTTGGGAGCAGGCGGCACGCCTCTATGAGCGGGGACTGGAGACCGATTTAACGGAATCCGACTTCGCCGTCGCGGTGAAGCGCCTTTCGATCCTGCAAAAGCGACGCGGCAACCTGGAGGAAGCAATCCGCTGGTGGGAGGATGCCGCTGCTGCAGGGCATATCTACGCCATGATCGAGCTGGCCAAATATCACGAGCATCGCCAGCGCGACGTGACACAGGCTTTGCGTTGGGCGCAGATGGCGCAGCAGCAGGTGAACCGCCTGCCGTTGCCGCCTTATTTGCGCCGTCATTGGCTGGGTGAAATTGAACATCGCCTGGCGCGCTTGCACCGGAAAGCAGACGTATAATTACCTCAACCAACTCGGAGGAATCTATGGAAATTTCCCTTTCAATTGCCCAGGGGCGGGTGCCCGTGACCGTTCTGCATTTGCAGGGTCAGTTAGACGGGCAGAATTATCAAAGTTTGATTGAGAAGGCGCGCCAGCTGGTTCAAAGCGGGGCACGCGATTTTGTGCTTGACCTTTCTGATTTGACTTACATCAGCAGTGCTGGCCTGGTGGCTCTACACGTGATTGCCCTGTTGACCCGCGGCGAATCTCTGCCTGACCTGGAACAGGGCTGGC
>JBMFPJ010000001.1:22504-27663 GCA_049969175.1 Anaerolineae bacterium
CTGGCGGACGCTCAAATCGGTGGACCGCAGCCGCGCCGCCGGCGTGCAGGAACATGTCAAACTGGCCAACCCGCGCCCGGAAGTGCTCAACGTGCTGGAAATGGTCGGTTTTACCTCTTTTTTTCAAATTTTTCCCACTGTTGAAGAAGCGATTCAATCGTTTTGATCCATCAGCCTGCGGGAGGCACCATGAGACGCTTGCTGGGTAATTCTTTCATCGCCGGGCTGGTGTTGCTCAACGGGGTGCTCTGGCTTTTCTTTGGCCCGCGCCAGGGGCTCCTCCAACGCGGACTACAGCCGAAGAATATTCATTATGAGGAATTCAACTTTCGCTGAATTGTTTTCCTTGCGAGATTGTTATGAAAGTACCATACTTAATCGGGGGGAATGTAGTGTAAAATCGCGAGGAATTCATTTTCTCTCCTCAGGAAACCATGTCTCAGTACAGCAAATGGCTTAACCGAAACCTTCAAATTCTGGTATTCATTTATCAGGGGATCGCCGTATTGACTTTTGGCGCGGCGATTGTGCTGGCCGCCTCCTGGTTGCGCAAACCATTTTTAGGAGCCTTTTTTGAGCATACCCTGGTGTTCAACGATTCCGGGCCAACACAATCGAATGAAGCATGGGATTTGTATCGCCAGGGCGTGAGCCGGCATCAGCTGGTTGCAGTCAATAACGTGCCGGTGCGCAGCGCCCAAGATGTGATGCAAATCCTGGCAAATTTTTTCCCGGGTGAGACCTTGCCGGTCACCGTGCGCTCCCCCCAAGGTGAATTGAAGACCCTCAATGTGACCTTGCACATCTTTCCTCCGGCCGACCGGATTGCGTATATTTACATTCCCTTTGCCTTAGGGGCGGTATTTCTGGCCTTGAGCTTGTGGATTTTCGGGGTGAGGCGCGCAGAATCGGCCGGGCGCGCTTTTGCGATTTTTGCTGCCTCGCTGGCCATTGGCTCCTTTGCTTTGTTTGATGTTTACACTACCCACCACCTGGTCTACGTGTGGACATTGGCTATCGCTCTGGCGGGTGGGGCATTGATTGACCTTTCTTTGAGTTTCCCCCAGGAAGCGCGCTTTCTCATCAAACGTCCTTATGGGCGTTGGGTGGGATATATCGTTGCTATTTTGCTCAGCCTTTATGCGTTTACTACCTTATATAACTTTTCTCAACCCCTGGCCTACTACTCGGCCTGGCGTTGGATTTACGTTTACCTGGCCTTGTCTGTCGGTGTTTACCTGGCCGTAAATGTGTATTCTGCGCTGACCTCGCCATCGCCGGTCATTAAAACGCAAGCACGCATGATCGTGATTGGGGCGATTCTGGCCTTTGGTCCCCTGGCGATCTGGTTGGCGACAACGCCTTTTTATTCTTTCATTTTTTCTCCGTACCTGCTGATTCCCGTTTTCCTTTTTCCCCTCGTCCTGGGCTATACTATTTTGCGCTTCCGCCTTCTGCGCACCGATGATTTACTGCGCCTGGGGATTGTTTATTTGCTTTTGACTGCCCTGGTTGTGGGCGGATACGCCTTGCTGGTCAGCGGGGTGAGTTTGATCTTTTCTATTGCCATGCCCGCCACTCATCCTTTACTTGTGGGTGGGCTGGCGTTTTTGCTGGCTTTGATGCTTGAACCTGTACGCGCTAAACTGCAAGGAATTGTGGATGTCACCTTCTTCCGTGGCCAGCGTGTATATGCCGAGCGGCTACAGGATTTCAGTCACCAGATGACAACCGCCCTCGATCTGCGCACGATTGGGCAAATTCTGCGCCAACAAATTTCCGCTACCCTCGCTCCAGAGTGGATTCATATTTACACTTATGATGCGCTCAATGATCAATTCGTAGCGTTGCCCGCGGAAGATGGCCGCCCCAGCAGCGATATCCGTTTCGCGGCCAGCAGTCCGCTTGTGCGCTATTTTGCCACAGAGCGACTCCCCCTTTACCTGGATGGCAACAGCTTGCCTCCCGCTCTGGTAGAAGACCAGACACGCCTGGCTTTGTTAGGCGCCCATCTTTTTGTGGCCTTGCCCGGTAAAGAATTTCCCAATGGGTGGATTGCTCTTGGGCCGCGGCGCTCGGGTCAACCCTATACCCCTCGCGACCTGGCCTTTCTGGAGAATCTGGGCGATCAGGCTTCGGTTGCCATCGCCAGAGTGCAGACGATTGCCAATTTGGAGCGTCGCGTCCAGGAAATGAATGCCCTGACGCGCGTTTCACAGGGGGTGAACGTAACTCTCTCATTTGATGATGTTCTGGAACTCATTTACGCTCAAACGGTTCAGATTATCCCGGCTTCCCATGTCCACGTTTCACTTTATAACCGGGTAGGGAATTATTACTATTACGCCTTCTGTGTAGAGGACGGAGAGCGATTGCGTGAGCGGGAAAATGTGCCCTTCCCGCCCGAGCGCGGCCTGGCGCCGGCAGTGATTCGCCGTGGCCGCTCCATCTGGACGCAAGATTATCTCCAGGAATGCCAGTCGCGTGGTGTGGCTGCCGCTGTGAATGGCATTTTTGCCTGGGCCGGCGTTCCGCTCAATGCTGGCCCGGAGACCATCGGTGCGCTTAGCATCGGCAGCAACGACCCGTCGGTCACCTACACAAAATCGCAGGTAGAACTCTTACAGGCCATCGCTGACCAGACGGCTGGAGCAATTGTCAAAGCCCGATTGCTTGAAGAGACGCAAAAACGCGCTCAACAGCTCGCCATGCTGAATGAAATTGCGCGCAAACTGACCGGGACCCTGGAAATTGAGCCCCTTTTGCAAAATATCCTGGAAAGCGCTGTAAACATTTTGAACTGCGAAGCGGGCAGCCTTCTGCTGGTGGATGAGCAAACTGAAGAATTGATCTTCAAAGCCACGGTCGGTCCCGTGGCAGCTAACCTGGTGGGGCAACGTTTGCCGCCGGGAACGGGCATTGTGGGTCGCGCCGTGCAAAGCCGTCGTCCGATAATCGAAAACGATGCGCAAAAATCACCCGTCCGCTTCGATCTCGACCGTCAGACAGGCTTCGTCAGCCGTTCGCTGCTGGCAGTCCCCTTGCAAGTCAAAGATCGCGTCCTGGGTGTGGTAGAAGTCATCAATCGCCGCGATGGACTGCCATTTACCGAGGACGATCAAACCCTGCTCACGGCGTTCGCTGGTCAGGCAGCGGTAGCCCTGGAAAACGCTCGTCTTTATACCCTGACCGACCATGAGCTGGCAGCTCGTGTGGAAGAACTCTCCATCATGCAACGCATTGACCGTGAATTAAACGCCAGCCTGGAGATGGATCGCGCCATGCGTATTACCCTGGAGTGGGCCATGCGCCAATCGAAGGCTGAAGCCGGACTGATTGGCGTGTTGGAAGATGAAAAACTACGCATCATGGCGGCTCAGGGCTATGATGAAAAACAAGCGGGCAAGGAAACGCTCTTACCTCTGCATTTACCGGCCATCCGCGCCGCGGTGGAAAGTGGACAGCCTCAACAGGTGAATGTGCAAAAAGGCGGCGGCTTGTTGCCCTCGGCACATACGCAAATCGTCATTCCTATCCGTCGCGAGGTGCAGGTTATCGGTCTGTTGTTGCTCGAAAGCAGCAGCGATTCACAGGAAGACATTGCCTTCCTCAACCGCCTGAGCGACCATGCGGCCATTGCGATTTCGAATGCTCAGCTTTACGGCGAAGTTCAACGCGCCAATCTGGCAAAAAGCGAATTCGTCTCGTTTGTGGCCCACGAACTCAAAAACCCTATGACCTCCATTAAGGGTTATACGGAATTGCTTGCCGCCGGTGCGGTCGGCCCGATTAACGAGATGCAGGCCAACTTCCTGAATACGATTCGCTCGAACGTTGAACGTATGGCGACGCTGGTCTCCGATCTCAACGATCAATCTAAAATCGAGGCCGGGCGCCTGCGCCTTGAATATAAAGCCGTGGCGATTGCCGATGTGGTGGACGAAGTGCTTCGCTCTACTCGCCGCCAGATCGAGGAGAAGAAACAAACCATCACCGTTGAGATTCCCGCTCATCTGCCCGCCGTTTGGGCGGACCGCACTCGTTTGGGCCAGGTGTTGACCAACCTGGTGAGCAACGCTCACAAATACACCCCAGAGGGGGGCCAAATCATCGTTGGGGCAGAGGCTACTGACAATCAATGGGATCCGGGCGGGGCAGCCAGAGTCGTTCACGTCTGGGTGCGTGATACCGGCATTGGGATCAGCGTGGAAGACCAGCCCAAGATTTTCCAAAAATTCTTCCGCTCCGAAGACCAGAAAGCGCGTGAAGCACCTGGTACTGGCCTGGGGTTGAATATCACCCGCAGCCTGGTGGAAATGCAAGGGGGGCGCATCTGGTTTGAGAGCGAATTCCGCAAAGGAACGACCTTCCACTTCACTGTGCCGGTGGCGGAAGGCTAACGGGAGGAAATATGGCGTGGAGTGCAGCCGTTGGAACTGCGCAGGCGCTGGATGGTCGTGAGGCCGGTTTGCAGGCCACGCATCAGGCGCTCAATCAGCTGGGGGCAGCGACGCCCGCCTTGGGGATCGTGATCGCCTCCCATCAATATCAGGGGCGAGATGTGATCAATGGTGTTGCCAGCCTGCTGGGTAACGTGCCTTTGATCGGTTTTAGCGCTCCGGCGGGTTTGAACCGTGAGGGCCTGCAACCTCATTCGGTGATGGTGGCCTTGCTGAGCGGTGAATTCCGGGCGGAGAGTCACTGGTTGCCTGGCTACGCCCAATCAGGGCGGGATACTGCCAACCGTCTGTCACAATTGTTCACCGCTCCTGAATCCGCTTCCATGCTTTTTTTCGCTGATGGGTTTAATGGAGATGCCGAACAATTTTGTGCTGCCCTCCCCGAGACTTTTCGCACCGTGATCGGGGGGCTTTCCAGCGGCGATTTGCATACGGGTTTTACCTACCAGATGACGGATACGCAAACCGGAAGTGGTGCACTGGCGGCGACATTTTTACGTGGCCTGCGTCTCGGTATCGGATACAGCCATGGCTGGAACCCGATTGGCAGTCAATTTCGGGTGACGCGTTCGCGCGGCTTTTGGTTACGCACCCTGGATGGTCGTCCCGCCTCGGAGACGTATGCTCAACTGTTCGGTTATCCGGCGCGCGATTGGGCCTTTCCGCCACTTAGCCATCTGGCGCGGCTTTATCCGCTGG
>JBMFPJ010000002.1:0-15171 GCA_049969175.1 Anaerolineae bacterium
GGCTCCTACGCGGTCAAACGCCGCAATTCCGGTCGAGGTGATCGTGGCCTCCGTAGCTCCAGCCAGTGCCACATCAATCATCCCGGCGCGTAGCATCAGCCAGGCCATACCAATCCCATCTGCCCCCGAAGCGCAGGCCGAAGCCACCGAAAAAGCCGGCCCTTTGATCCCATGGTCAATAGTCACAATTCCGGCTGCGCCATTGGCCATCAGCATCGGAATCAAGAAGGGGCTGACTCGTCGCGGTCCCTCGACATAATTGGTGATCACCGCATCTTGCAAAGAACGCAATCCGCCAATCGCCGCCGAAATAATCACACCAATGCGGCCCGCGTTTTCTTCGGTAATTTCCAACCCAGAGCTTTCCAGTGCCTCTTTTGCCGCCGCAGCCCCAAATTGTTCAAAACGATCGCGACGACGGGCCTCTCTGGCATCCATGTACTTTTCGGGGTCAAAACCTTTGACCTCCGCCGCAATCTTTACCTGCAAATTGGAAGCATCAAACAACGTAATGGGACCCACCCCCGAAACGCCATTGACGGCATTGTGCCATGTTTCAGCGACATTCAAGCCGAGCGGATTGACCGTACCCAGCCCTGTAACGACAATACGTTCTTCCATTTACTCCTCCAAAGATGCAAATGATTTCGCAAATTTATAACCAGTGCCGGTCAAAATGGCCACTACAGGCGCTGGTAAAAGAGGCAATACGATTTCCAACGCTCGCCAGATCAGTGCAGAGGTTGGCTCTACATAAAACCCCCGACGGGCGAGTTCGTCACGTCCGGGGAGAATCTCCGCCTCGCTCACGGACACAAACCTGCCGCCGCTATCTAAGACGGATTCCACTACCCGGGCGGCCCGCAGCGGTTGCGCAACCCGAACTCCCTCTGCCAGCGTAGGCGCATCCGAAGATTCCATTGGTCGCCCCTCAGACAAGGCCAACAACGGAGCGCAGGTCGCCACCTGCACGCCGACCAACGCTGGCATTTTTGGGAGCCAACCAGCCCCCATCAAAGCCTGAAATCCCCGTGCCAGCCCCAAAAGCAAGCCTCCCTGCCCTACCGGCACAACGACAGTACCAATTTCGCCATTCAACTGCTCCCAGAGTTCGTAAGCCAGGGTGGCATAACCGGGCAAATTAAACGGTAACCAGGCATGGCTGGCATAGATCATTCCTTGCTGGGCAGCCTGCTGCGCGGCAAGGGTCGCTGCCTGACGCGGACCAGGCACAAGGGTCAGATCAGCGCCATAGGCCGCGATTTGTCTGCGCTTAGGGCCAGAAGCCGCAGCCGGGACAAACAAATGCGCCCGCATGCCGGCACGCGCAGCATAGGCCGCAAAAGACGCACCACTATTTCCCGAAGAATCTTCAATGGCCTGCTTCACACCACGCTGGCGCAAAAAAGAGATCAGCGTGGCTGTGCCGCGATCTTTAAAAGAGCCGGTCGGGTTGGCATATTCGCATTTGAAAGCCACTCGTTGGCCAAAAGCCTCGGCCCAGAGCAAGGGAGTGTTCCCCTCCCCCAGGGTAATCATGGGCGAATCTGAAGGCAGACCAAAAGTTGAGCGGTAGCGCCAAATGCCAGGATCGGCCGATTTCGGCCGCGCCCGCTCAAAGGTCAGGGGAGAAGCGTAATCGTAGAGGCCACCACAGGCCGGGCAGCAATAGGGAGCGCCAGTCAAGGGGTAAGGCAAGCCACAGGTCTGGCAGACAACATTCATTCACGGGACATCCTGCGCACCGGGGATGTAATCGCCCTCTACCCAGAATTCACCTTTTGGCCCCACTTCTTTTTTCCAGATGGGCACAATTTCTTTCAGGCGATCGATCCCATAGCGTGCGGCTTCAAAGACACCGGTATCGCGATGCGCGGCGGTACAGGCGATCAACACAGTGGGCGTTTTGGGGTAAAGCCGGCCAATGCGTTGAACGATGGCAATCCCTTCGATGCTTGGCCAGCGTTGACGAATTTCTTCGGCGACTTGCTTCATTTTGGCTTCGGCCATGGGGATGTAGGCTTCGTATTCGAGATAGGCCGTTTCATGAGCCTCGCCGCGGCGGGTTTCGCCACGCACCATGCCCGTAAAAATGGCTGCCGCGCCGGTGGATTCCAGTGTAATGGCCGCCAACAAGGCGTTCAGGTCAATTTCGTCTTCTGTGATGGAGTAAATGGTGGGAAAGGAGGTATCCATGACTAACCGCCGGAAACGGGAGGAAACATGGCCACTTCAGCGCCATCCGGGACGACGGCTTCGTCGAAAGCATATTCACGGTTGATGGAGATGAGCACGGTTTTCATTGCCTCGCTCAGGGTGGGGTATTGATAGGCAATTTGTTCTTTCAGGCCCTGCACGGTCGTTCCGTCCGGAATTTCCAGTTCAAGGGACTTGCTGCCAGCGCGATCACGCAGGGTGGCAAAGAGCAATACTTTAATTCGATTCATGGGACACCATTGTTTTATTCGTTGATGACATCACCTGATTGCCCGCCATGTTTTTCAACCAGGCGAATATTCTGGATGCGCATGGTTTTCTCAGCGGCTTTGGCCATATCATAGATGGTCAACGCAGCGACGGATACCGCGGTGAGAGCTTCCATCTCAACGCCGGTTTTTCCAATTGTTTTCGCGGTGGCCGTAATAATTACTCCCGGCAGAGCATCATCCAACACAAGGTCAACATCTACTTTGGTGAGAGGGAGCGGATGACATAACGGGATCAGGTCGGAGGTCCGCTTGGCAGCGGTGATGCCGGCAATTTGGGCAACGGTGAGCACGTCGCCTTTTTTGATCTGGCCAGCGCGGATGAAGTCCAATGTTTCTTTTTTCATGTGGACTTCGCCGCGGGCAATGGCAATCCGTTCGGTATCGGGCTTCTGGCCCACATCTACCATGCGAGCGCGCCCTTGTTCATCCAGGTGAGTCAGTTTGGTTGGCATAGGCTAATTATATCAATTATAATTCGCCCGCTATGCAAAGCGTTTTGGGCTTTCAGGCCGGTTCGTATAAAGTACAGACACCCGTTTATGAAGGGCCGCTGGATTTGCTTCTGGCTCTGATTGAACGCGCCGAGTTAGACATTACGACAGTCTCGCTAGCCATGGTCACTGACCAATATCTGGCGTATTTGAACACGCTGGAAGAGGCTCGTCCCGACGAGATTTCGGCATTCCTGGTGATCGCGGCCAAACTGGTGCAAATCAAATCCGAGGCCTTGTTACCCCGTCCACCCAGGCAAGAACTTGGCGAAGAAGATACCGGCACAGCGTTGGTGGAACAACTCAAACTTTACAAGCGTTTCAAGGAAATTGCTGGCTGGCTGGCAGAACGCCAGGAAAAAGGATTGCGGACGTACCTCCGTCTGGCGCCGCCCCCAAAAGTAGAAGGACGGCTCGACCTTTCGAACGTCACCCTGGCAGAGTTGGTAGCAGCCGCCGAGGCGGTTTTGGGCCGAGAAAAGGAAAAACAAAGCCTGGGGACAGTGATCGCGCCCCCACGCATCACCATCCGCGAGAAAATCGATCTGATTGCCAGACGGCTCAAGGAAATGGAACGTGCCACTTTTCGTAGCCTGCTGGGGGAAAAGCCCTCGCGCCTGGAAATCGTTGTCACCTTCCTGGCATTATTGGAACTGGTGAAACGTTATCGCGTCGAGGCACATCAGGAAAAGCTGTTCAGTGAGATTGAAATCAACCGTGTAGAAGACTGGAAGGACGACGAAGAAATCGAAATCGAATTTGAATAAAGACGATTGACAAAGGCCGTGGGAGGCAGCTTTGCAGGCATAGCCAGAGGGTCTCCTGGCGAGGCCAATCCGCGCGCGCATTAGATTTGGAAAGCGCCTTTCGTTTCTTGACTTTCCCGCTCATTCGCAGTATACTCCAATCATCTGAATTATCAGATTAATCGTATATATGTTGAGCAAAAAAGTCCGATTCGACACGCTTTCTGAATTTTTACACTACCTGGCACAACACGAGGAGGCTGAATCCCAGGGATTGCCCTCGCTGGCCGAGCTCAGCCAGACGCTGGGGCTTAGTGTAGCTTCCCTGCGCGAACAGCTCGAAGTTGCCCGCGCCCTGGGGCTTGTAGATGTCCGCCCACGAACCGGCATGCGACGCAAACCGTATTCCTTCACCCCAGCCGTGCGTCAAAGCCTGGCCTACGCCCTGGAGTTGGATCCACAACATTTTCAGGCTTACGCCGATTTGCGCAATCACATTGAAGCCGCCTATTGGTACGAAGCGGTTAGTAAACTTACCGAAGAAGATCACCGCGAATTGCAAGATATTCTCGCCCGTGCCTGGGAAAAATTGCGTGGCACCCCCATTCAAATCCCCCACGAAGAACATCGCAAACTGCACTTGTTGATCTACCGACGGCTGAAAAATCCCTTCGTCATGGGTATTCTGGAAGGATACTGGGAAGCCTATGAAGCCGTTGGCTTAAATGTTTTCACTGGCTACGACTATTTACAAGAAGTCTGGCAATATCACCGCAAAATAGTCGAGGCCATTTGTAACGGGAATTACGAGGCTGGCTATCAGGCATTGGTTGAACACACCGACCTGATTTATCACCGGCCCACTTAAACGAGGAGACCTATGGCTAAAAAAGTTGTAAACGATTTTTCAATCACCGTTGGAACGGTCAATGGCTCAGGAAGTTCCACAGCCAACACAACCCTGCTGCGCGCCCTGTTCAAAATGGGCATCCCGGTTTCGGGTAAGAACCTGTTTCCCTCCAATATTCAGGGCCTGCCCACCTGGTACACGATTCGAGTGAGCAAAGATGGATTCACCGCTCGACGTAGTGAGCAGGAAATCTTCGTCGCCATGAATCCCGGCTCGTTCACGCGGGACCTTGCGTCGGTGTCGCCGGGCGGCGTTTTCTTCTACGCTGACGACATCAAACAACCCATCACCCGTGATGATATTTTCGTCTATCCGATGGCGGTCAAAGAAATCATGCGCAGCCAGACAGAAGTCCCATCCAATCTGCGCGACCTGGTTTCGAATATGGTCTATGTGGGTGTGCTGGCGCAAATGCTGGGCATTGACCTGAACACCATCGAAGCCGCCCTGCGCTTCCACTTCAAAGGCAAAGAAAAACCCACCGCCCTCAACTTCAACACGGTCAAAGCTAGCGCCGAATGGGCCAAAGCCAACCTCCCCAAGAAAGACCCCTATTATGTTGAGCCGATGGACAAAACCGAAGGCCTGATCATGGCAGATGGCAATACCGCCGCAGCGCTCGGCGCAATTTATGGTGGCATTCAATTTGCTGCCTGGTATCCCATCACCCCAGCGTCTTCTCTGGCCGAATCGCTGAACGAATATCTGCCCTTGCTGCGCACTCGCCCCGATGGTAAAAAGACCTATGCCGTCGTCCAGGCAGAAGACGAGCTAGCCGCAATTGGTATGGCGATTGGTGCCGGTTGGGCTGGCTTGCGCGCTATGACATCCACTTCTGGCCCCGGGCTGAGCCTGATGACCGAATTTGCCGGCCTGGCCTATTATGCTGAAGTACCAGTCGTTGTGTGGGATGTGCAACGAGTAGGTCCCAGCACTGGTCTGCCCACCCGCACTTCCCAGGGTGACCTGACCTTTACCGCTTTCATGGGGCATGGCGACACCCAACACGTCATCCTTTTGCCTGGCTCGGTAAACGAATGTTTTGAGTTCGGCTGGCGTGCGTTCGACATCGCCGAGCGCATTCAGGCACCCGTCTTTGTGCTCTCCGACCTGGATTTGGGCATGAATCAGTGGATGAGCGAACCCTTCCGCTATCCGGATCAGCCTATGGATCGCGGCAAAATCCTTTGGGAAAAAGACCTGGAAGAGATCAAAGGCAATTGGGGGCGCTATCTGGATAAAGACGGCGATGGCATTCCCTACCGTACCGTGCCCGGTAATCATCATCCGGCCAGCGCCTACTTCCTGCGCGGTACCGGTCACGATGAATATGCTCGCTACAGCGAAGAAGCCCCCGTGTGGAAACGCAACATGGAACGCCTCAAGAAAAAGTACGAAACCGCCAAACAATACGTTCCCGCTCCCCTCGTCACCAAGAGTCGCGGCACCACGATTGGCATCATCGGCTTTGGCTCTAGCGAATCTGCAATTGACGAGGCACGTTACCTTCTCAATAAAGACAATGATCTGAAAACCAACTTCATGCGAATCCGCGCCCTACCCTTTACCGATGAAGTGCGCGAATTCATTGCCAGCCAGGAACGAGTCTATGTAGTGGAGCTAAACCGTGACGGTCAAATGCACCAGATGCTGACTCTGGCCTACCCGGAATTTGCCACCCGGCTGATCTCGGTCGCCTGCAATGACGGGTTGCCGGCCACGGCGCAATGGGTACGCGATAGCATCCTGGAAAAGCATAGCGCTCGGCGTGCGCGCAAAGCGTCCACCCAAGCAAAGGCCCCAACCGCGCGGCAGGCAAAGTCTAAATAAAGGTTTTAGGAGGCATAACTATGGCTGAAACTATTCCGATGGCCGGCGCAAACATTCAGGTGAATCTCGTCGGCCTCAGTAAAAATGATTATCGCGGCGCCCCCAGCACTCTTTGCCAGGGATGCGGGCACAACTCGATTGCCAATCAAATCATTGCTGCGTTATATGAAATGAACGTCGTCCCTGAGGACGTTGTCAAATTCAGTGGCATTGGCTGCTCCAGCAAAAGCCCAACTTACTTCCTCAACCGCTCCTTCGGCTTTAATGGCCTGCATGGCCGCATGCCTTCCGTTGCCACGGGTGCTCTGTTCGCCGATGCTCATCTCAAGGGGATTGGTGTTTCAGGAGATGGCGATACAGCCAGCATCGGCATGGGGCAATTCAAACATGTTATCCGTCGGAACGTTAACATGCTCTACATCGTCGAAAACAACGGCGTTTACGGCCTGACCAAAGGTCAATTCTCCGCCACTGCAGAAACTGGCCTGGAGCTGAAAAAACAAGGGCGCAACCCCTACATGCCCATTGACATTGCTTATGAAGCTCTGGTCGGTGGCGCCACCTTCGTTGCTCGCTCTTTTGCCGGCGATCCAAAACAGGTCAAAGAGTTGCTCAAAGCCGCAATTGCCCATCGCGGCATTGCCGTGCTCGACATCATCAGTCCCTGCGTCACCTTCAATAACCAGGACAACACCTATCACTCCTACTCCTGGGGCAAAGAGCACGAAGTAGCCCTGCACGAACTGGCATACGTTCCGCCAGCGCAAGAGATTATGGTAGATTACGAAGCGGGTGAGTACAAAGAAGTAACGCTGCACGACGGCTCCAACATCGTCCTGAAGAAACTTGGGCGCGATTACGATCCAACCGATCGCTCCGCCGCCATTCGCGTCCTGGAAGAATCCAATTCATGCAACTGCATGATCACCGGCCTGATCTACGTGGATACCAGCAAACCCACCCTGACCGATCTCTATAACCTGGTGGATACTCCACTCAACCGCCTCAGCGAAGCAGACTTGCGACCTGCCCCTGAAACGATCGACAAAATCAATGCCATGATGTTCTAACCCTCACAGTCTCCCCCACTCCATTCGACGTGGGGGAGACTGTCTGAACGGGGGAATTTCACTCGAGTATAATCGCTCACCATGAACAGACCCCTCATCGGCATTCTCTCCGGTCTCGGTGCTGCTGCCATTTGGGGCGGCATGTACGTTGTCAGCAAAGTGGTCTTGGAAGTCATTCCCCCTTTCTCGCTCATCACTCTGCGTTTGCTGCTTGGTGGTATCACCTTAGGGGTGATTCTTTCCTGGCGAGGTGGCCTGAAAATACAGCCCGCCCAATTCTGGGCCGTCTTTGGTGTAGGGAGCATTGGCTACGGCATTTCACTTGGCTTTCAATTCATCGGGACAAAACTTTCTACCGCAGCCAATGGATCGCTGGTGACTTCCGCCACACCGGCCTTTATCCTGTTCTTCGCCTGGATTCTGCTCCATGAGCGGATCACTCCCCGACGCCTGCTGGCGCTTCTCATTTCGACGGTAGGCGTGCTCGCCATCCTCGATCCGCGCGCCGCTCGATTCGATTCTGCTCTTTTCTGGGGGAATCTGAGCCTGGTCGCGGCCGCTCTGAGTTGGGCATTGTATTCAGTCTTGATTCGCATGGTTACACGCAAGTTGGATGTGTTAACCGTCAGCCTGATCGCGTTTTCAGGTGGCCTGCCAATCGTCCTGCCAGGAAGCGCCTGGGAGATGACGCACCAGGGCATCGGGGCAATCAGCCCTGGGGTAGTAGGAGGTGTATTGTTCCTGGGAATCATTTCCACCGCCCTAGCCATGTATCTGTGGAATACTGCTTTCGCCACCCTGGATGCGGGGATCGCTTCCCTGACCTTTTTTGCCCAACCCATCGTCGGCACTATTTTGGGAGTCATTTTCCTGGGCGAAGTCATTACGCCATCGTTCGTAGCAGGGGGAATCCTGATTGGCGTAGGGCTACTCATTGCCAGCCGGGAGGCATAATGCTTGACAGTCTGGAAAGGCTGTCCCACATATAGGCACCTGCCCTCGGCAAGGAGTTCTGGCCTGTCTTCGACAGCCTGGAAAGGCGGTACCACGGTGGATAGTGTTTTTACATGCCCACGGTGTGCAACAAAGCCATGTTCGGGGGGCGCATTGCACCTACAGGGAAACCGCAAACCAGCACAACCTGTTGGCCTGGCTGCACCAGGCCATTTTTCAGCAGGGCCTGATCCACATGGGCAAGCATCTCTTCCAGTGTGCTGGCAAAGGGAACCAGGCGCGGTTGAGTCCCCCACAAAAACGCCATTCGCCGATAAGTGCTTTGCTCTGGGGTAAAGGCGAGAATAGGAGCGCGCGGTCGCGCCTTGGACATCAGCCAGGCGGTGCGTCCCTGCATGGTAAAAACCGCTACTGCAGAGACATCACGATCATAAGCCAGCTCCGCGGCTGCTCGCGCCATAGAAGCGGCATCGCTCTCGCCGAGAGCAACATCGTTGAGAACTTTGCCCCATTCGACAAAATGCTTCTCCGCTTCGCGCACGATGCGATCCATCATCTGAACGGCTTGCAAGGGGTATTCGCCCGAAGCCGTTTCAGCCGAAAGCATGACCGCGTCTGTGCCATCGAAAACTGCGTTAGCGACATCAGTCGCTTCGGCACGGGTGGGAAGCGGATTGTGGATCATAGACTCAAGCATCTGCGTAGCGGTGATCACCAGTTTGGCATGGGCATTCGCGGCTTGAATAATATGTTTCTGTAAAACCGGCACACGCTCCGGCGGCATTTCCACTCCCAGATCCCCACGCGCCACCATCACCCCATCCACCGCATCCAGGATGGCATCCAGGTTTTCCAGGGCTTCGGGACGTTCCAGCTTGGCGATCAGAAGCGGCAAAGGCTTTCCCTCAGCCAGTTTTTCCATGGCCTGACGCACCTGCAATACATCGTCCACCGTGCGGACAAAAGAGATGGCAACGGCATCTACGCCGTGTTGCATTCCGAAGATCAAATCGGCTCGATCTTTTTCGGTGAAGCCAGGCACACGAATACGCACTCCTGGCAGGTTAATTCCTTTATGGGAGGTCAGCGTCCCGCCGACGACCACTTTGGCGGTCAACGTGCGGCCTTCACAGGAGGTCACCGCAAAGGTCAAACGACCATCGTCAAGCAGCAGACGATCGTCTGGGTGGACCGCTTCGAAGAGTTCGGGAAAATCCACGGGAATAGTTTTAACGGGAAGCGTCGGGAGGGGATCATCGGCCGCGTACAGGCAGACCAGTTCACCGTCGGCGAGCTGAAGCGGCTGGTTCAGGGCACCGACGCGAATCTTAGGACCTTGTAAATCTTGCAAAATTCCGACCGGCATATCCAGTCTTTGGGAAACCTGACGAATGGTAGCAAGACGGTCTGCGTGTTGTTCGTAGGTGCCATGCGAAAAGTTCAGGCGAGCGATATTTACGCCAGCGAGGATTAATTTTTCAAGCATGGCCTCGCTTTCGCTGGCAGGGCCAATGGTTGCAATAATTTTAGTGCGACGAAACATAGGCTCTCCTCCAACAGTGAAACAACGGGTCGCGCTCAAAGTTACGGCGCGACCCGCATTTGGGATAAGAGGGTGTTTTATAAATCGGGGTTTACCGTAGATGAACACGGATGAACACTAAGTTCTGAAGAAAAACGGGATGAAATTATCTTGTACATCCAATTTATCTGTGTTCATCTGTGGTTGGAACATGAATTTCAAAACACCATCTTAAGAAAGAAGCGGCAATTTACAGGTAGTGCAATTCTTTTGCCTGCTTTTCGAGATCGGCACGAAAATCAGGATGGGCAATGTTGATCAGCTGGCGCGCCCGCTGACGAATGGTCTTGCCATACAAATCGGCAACGCCATATTCGGTAACCACATAGTGAACGTGATTGCGGGTGGTTACTACGCCAGCGCCCTGCTTGAGCATGGCAACAATACGGCTGATCACTGTACCATTTTTGAGAGTGGTGGTACTTGGCAAAGCGATGATGGGCACACCGCCCTTGGAACGCGAGGCGCCGTAGATGAAGTCCAATTGCCCGCCAACGCCGCTATACAATTTGGGGCCAATACTATCGGCGCAAACCTGACCGGTGAGATCTACCTCAATGGCCGAGTTGATGGCCACCATGCGTTCATTTTGGGCGATGACAAAGGGATCGTTGACATACTCGGTGCGATGTAATTCGATGAGGGGATTATCATCCACCCAGTCGTAGAGACGCTTCGTGCCCAGGATAAAACCCGCCACGATTTTGCCGGGGTGAAGGGTTTTGCGGGCATTGGTGAGAACGCCGCGCTCTACCAGATCAATCACACCATCCGAGAATAGTTCGGTATGAATGCCCAGATCTTTTTTGTGGTGCAGGTAACCCAATACGGCATCGGGAATGGCGCCAATGCCCATTTGCATGGTCGCCCCATTGGGTATTAGCTCAGCAATGTGACCAGCAATCTTTTCCACGACATCAGAAGAGCCTTCATCGGCCATGGGCAATTCGGGAATCGGGTAATTAACCGGCACAATGTAATTCAAGCGACTGACGTGGATAAACGAATCGCCCAGGGTGCGTGGCATCTGATCGTTGACTTCGGCGATGATAATTTTGGCCGATTCGGCGGGAGATTTGGTCAGGCCAACTTCCACACCCAGGCTGCAAAATCCATGTTCATCTGGTAAGGAAACGTGGATGATGGCCACATCCACCGGCAAAATCCTATGTTTGAACAGCAGTGGGAATTCTGAAAGCAGCACGGGGGTGAAATCGGCGCGACCTTCATGAACTGCCTGGCGCACATTGGCGCTAATAAACAACGTATTCACGCGCAAATGGCCTTGCATTTCCGGTTTGACGTAATCGGCGGGGCCGATGGTCAATGCCTGGCAAATTTCCACATCCTGCAGATTGGGAGCATAATCTACCAGCGCGTTCAGGACTTTTTTGGGGACGGATACGTTGCCGGTTAGAAAGATGCGGTTGCCGGATTGGATAGCCCGAACCGCTTCTTCAGCACGGACGACGCGTGACTTGTAAAGGCTAGTCCAGTCCATAAACATTCTCCTTGCCGTCGCTCAGGCGGGCAAGATGATACGCCTTGCCTGCATAGGTATTGACCGCTACATCAATCGCCGGGTTTTCTTTCATGGCACTTTCAATGCCTTTATTCGCAATTTCCATGATGAAAGGCATAGCCGCATTCACAAAGGCATAGGTGGCCGTGCGCGCCACGACACCGGGCATATTGGGAACACAGTAATGCAAAACACCTTCTTCTATGAAAACAGGATGCTCATGCGTTGTAGGACGAGAAGTCTCGCAACAGCCGCCTTCGTCAATGCTCACATCCATAATGACCGAGCGAGGCTTCATCCGCTGCACCATCTCACGAGTGATGACGATAGGAACCCGCTGACCAGGCACCAGCACAGCTCCAACCACAACATCAGCATAGGCAGTGGCGCGTTCAATGTTGCGTCGGGTGGAAAGCAAGGTCACAATGCCCGGGAAACGATCCCAAATGCGCTGCAGGGCATTCATATTATGGTCAATCACTGCCACATGGGCACCCATTCCCAAAAAGGTTTGCGTGGCATACGTGCCAACCACTCCTGCGCCAATGATCACCACTTCTGCTGGCGGAACCCCTGGCACGCCTCCCATCAGAATCCCTTTGCCGCCCCAATTGTTTTGGAGCAACCGGGCTGCAATTTGGGCAGCCATTACGCCGCCGATCTGACTGAAGGGCCGCAACACGGGCAACGTGCCATCAGGGAGTTGGATTTGCTCATAAGCAATTGCTGTAATGTTCTTTTCCAGTAAAGTATCCACCTTGTCTTGCTGGGCAGAGGCCAGATGAAGCACCCCCATCAAAATAGAACCTGGGCGCAGTAAAGCCATTTCTTCCTTAAGCGGACGCGCCACCTTGAGCAACAGGTCAGCACGGCCAAAGATTTCCTCGGTAGAATAGACGATTCGCCCGCCGGCTTTCTCATACTCCTGATCCGAGAATCCTGCTTCTACGCCCGCATCGTGCTCGATGTAAACGGTGTGTCCCTGCTGAGAGAGAATCTCTACTCCGGCCGGCGAAAGCCCCACGCGGAATTCAAACGGACGACGCTCTTTAGGAATACAAATGTTCATAGAGCCTCCAAAAGGGCTTCGAAGTCTTAAGGCTTCGGAAGCCCCAAAAAACTAATTCATATTCAACACATCCCGAATGATAGGTAAGGCCCCATCAATCGTTTCTTTATCAATCACGAGAGGCGGTGCGAAACGGATGACGTGATCGTGCGTTTCTTTCACCAGAATACCCCGTTGCTGTAAGGCCTCGCAAAAACGACGCGCTCCGCCTGCCTGGGGTTTTAATTCCACACCGATCAGCAAGCCGCGGCCGCGCACTTCTTTTACATGCGGGCTGGGGATTTCAGCCAGCTGTTCCATGAAGTATGTGCCCAAAGTAGCGGCGTGCTCCGCCAGGTTTTCTTCGCGAATCACAGCCAGGGCAGCGCGGGCAACCGCTGCGGCGAGCGGATTCCCGCCGAAGGTCGAGCCGTGTTCGCCCGGCGTAAACAGGCCGAGGATGTCGCGATCTGCCAACACGGCGCTCACCGGATAGAAGCCACCCGAAAGCGCCTTGCCGATGATCGTCACATCCGGGCGAACATCTTCATGCTGACAGGCAAATAGCTTTCCAGTGCGCCCTAAGCCGGTTTGAATCTCATCCGCCATGAACAAGACATTGTGCTTTTTACAAATTTCGGCTACCTGCTTCAGGTAACCAGCCGGCGGAATAATCACCCCCCCTTCTCCCTGAATCGGCTCCAGCAAGACGGCGGCTGTGTTAGGAGTAATAGCCTGCTCCAATGCAGCCGCATCGCCATAGGGAACGGTCACAAAGCCAGGGGTAAAGGGGCCAAAGTCATCGCGGTAAAGCGGTTCGGTGGAAAACGAAATGATTGAGACCGTGCGCCCATGGAAGTTCCCCGCGCAGGTGATGATCTCCGCCTGATGACGCGGCACACCTTTCACCCGGTAGGCCCACTTGCGCGCCAGCTTGATCGCCGTCTCCACCGCTTCGGCACCCGAATTCATCGGCAGAGACATCTCGTAACCGCTCATCTCGGACAATTCTTTGTAAAAGAGTGGCAGCTGATCATTGCGAAAGGCCCGCGAAGTCAAGGTTACTTTTTGCGCCTGTTCAATCAGGGCAGATAAAATTTTTGGGTGTACATGTCCCTGATTGATAGCCGAATAAGCGCTCAGACAATCCAGGTATTTCTTTCCTTCTACATCGTAAACCCACACCCCTTCGGCCTTGCTAATCACCACATCCAGGGGATGATAATTGTGGGCCCCATACTGTTCTTCAATTGCGATAAAGTCCTTTATGTTCATGTTTCCTCAAAAAATTTTCAGGCCACGCCAAAAAGGCGAGCCAGGATTGCCTTTTGCGCATGTAAACGATTGTGCGCCTGCGGGAAGATCACGGAATGTGGACCATCGGCTACATCATCGGTCAATTCTTGGCCGCGATGCGCGGGTAAACAATGCATGACAATCACATCTTTATCCGCTTCACTCACCAGCCGGGCATTGACCTGGTAAGGCGGAAATATCTTTTCGCGTTGAGCCGCTTCTTCTTCTTGTCCCATACTCGTCCAGGTATCGGTATAAATCACCTGAGCGCCTTTCACCGCTTCGTGCGGATCGCGCAGGAAAGTCAGTTTACTGCCGGTTTGAGCGGCGATTTTTCGCATCGCTTCGACGGCAACCGGGTTCAGGTCATAGCCTTCGGGACTGGCAATGGTGAAATTCCAGCCCAGCAAAACTGAAATTTGCATCAGCGAAACGGCAACATTATTGCCATCTCCCACAAAGGTAACATTCAACCCTTTGGCCTTGCCGAATTTCTCCTGAATAGTCAGGGCATCGGCCATCGCCTGGCAAGGATGACTGTAATCACTCAAGCCATTAATCACCGGCACACTCGACCATTTTGCCAGTTCCAGCACGTGCTCATGGGAAAAGACGCGCGCCATAATCGCCTGCACATAACCAGAAAGGACGCGGGCAATATCTGAAATCGCTTCGCGCTTGCCCAGGCCAATTTCATTGGGCGAAAGATAGAGCGCATCGCCTCCCAGATGGCGCATGGCCATATCGAATGATACTCGCGTGCGCAGGCTGGGCTTTTGAAAGATCATAGCCAGCACTTTCCCTTTGAACAACGGTGGGTTACCTTTCTCAAAATATTCTTTTTTCAGCTGGATCGCCAGATCTAATAAATCTTGTGCTTCCTGAGGGGTTAAATCGGTGATGTCGAGAAAATGTTTCATAAGTTTCCAATCTCCTTCGGGGGTAGTATAGCATGAGCAAAGGCCATTCGCCTGTCTCTATCATCATGCTTTCGGCATGATATTTATGTGACAAATACACTTTCTCTCAAGCCGCCTGGCGGACTTTCTTCCAATAGCGTTGCAAACCATCTGCCGACATGGCCGGCGGATTGGCCAGTTCGTAGGCTCGTAGCACATCGGCGCTCAAACCCATTTGCCGCCCCTCGGCTTCTGTCCACTCGGTGAAACTCCGCCGCAATTGCTCAATGGGCGGATCCGCCGGCATGTCCTGTTCCAACCAGCGCAAAGCCGA
>JBMFPJ010000002.1:15181-21646 GCA_049969175.1 Anaerolineae bacterium
CAGTCCCCGCTCCACCGCATCCAGTTGCCAGCGCGGATTGTCGAAAATGCCAAAGTGGGTAGGGGCAATGCGTTGAATATCTAGCTGGCGCAATCGCTTGAGGCTCTCTCGCCAGCGCTCAATGTGTAATTCTGGCGGCGGCATCGGCACTCGCAAATATGGATAGCCAGGGAGGCGCACCCCGCCTACATCGCCGCTAAAACAGAGATCCTCAAATTGATAGGCATAATGATGTTCGGCGTGACCAGGGGTATTAATGGCCACAAAGCGCAAAGGGCCAATTGCAATTTCTTCACTATCCTGCACCACACGCACTTTTTCTGCCAGTACCGGCAGGGTTTCTCCCCAGAGAGGCCCCATCATTTCGCCATAAATACGCACCGCGCTGGCTAACAATTTTTCGGGGTTGATCAAATGCGGAGCACCTACCGGATGGACAATGATCTCTGCGCCCTGGCGGGCCAGATGACCGGCCGCCCCGGCATGATCCAGATGGATGTGCGTCAGCAAAACGTGAGTCACATCTCGGGTGGATAGGCCCCATTCGGCCAGACCGGCCTGAAGTCCGACAAGAGTCGAGGCGGGACCGCTTTCGATCAGCACCGCCCCGTCGGGGTGGCGAATCAAATACGCAGCAATCGTCTGATTCTTTCCCTGAAAGTTTAAATCAATTGTGATCACGGGGGTCTTTGCCATACACGAAACTCCTGAGAGGGGATCAACGAGGTAAACCCTGAAAGCACCTGGGACAGATCATCATCGCAGCGAATCGGACACACGGGAACATTGCGCGCAGCCAGCGAACGCGCCAGGGATTCGCTTCCTTTCGGCCCACCAAAGGTATCAGCAACCAGCAATACTACCACAGGCCTCAATTTGCGGCGGATTAAATCTTCCACCGCCAGCAACAAATCGTCAAAGACGGATGGAGTAATCAAAATGACACTACTACCCTGGGGCAAATGTCGCGCCTGGGCAGTGACCAGACTCGCCAGGGAGCGCTGGGCTTTGGCCTCTACAAAGGCCAGCGTTTCAAGGATTTTGCTCTCCTGTCGCTCGCTGCGCTCGGCGGGAATGAGTGTATCCGCCTTGCCGCAGGTGGCCAGCCCCACGGCGCGACGCTGCTGAATAAAATAATGTGCCAGTGAGGCGGTGATGCTCACTGCATATTCCAGCGTAGAAGGTGGCAAACGGAACTGAGGACGACGACCAAACAACAAAGCATCCACCTTGAACAACAACGCTTCGGCCTGCTGCTCTGCAGTGCGCTCACTTTTCTCAAAATGAACATCTTGCTGCGCATCCAGGAACAACCAGACTTCGGCCTGGGGGTCTTCTTCAAATTCCTTCACCATCAGGCGATTCTGGCGTAGGGTAGTTGGCCAATGAATGCGTTTGAGCGGGTCGCCCGGCACATACTCACGCACGCCGGCAGCATAGGGAGTCACATCCATTGCCTTTTTGCGAATCACCTGTCCTCCAGGTAACAAACCAAGGGGCTGAGGGAAGGCAACGATCTCAAAAATCATGGGCAATACCATCAGGGTCGCGCCAGCGGGAAATTGCCGCCTGAAACGAAACAGGCCAAAGGGGTCACCACAGGTCAAAACGGTAGGCCCCAACGGAAAAGCGCCGCGTCGGGTGAGCCAGCTGCGTGCCGTGTAAATGCGTTTTTGTCTGCCGCCCACCATTGTCAACAGGCGCGAACCGGCGGCGAAGGGCAACGGCGAAGCGTTATGGACTTCGATCCATAAATTGAGCCAGGGGCCACGGTTGGCGACCTCAAAATGCTCTTCAAAAATATCACCTACATTAGCGCGCAAGGTACGGCTATAACGTTCAACTTGCAAAGCGCGTAGCGCAAGCCAGCCCCACAAAAAACTGGTCAGCAAAAGCAGCAGTCCGATGTAAATAAAACGAGAATAGAGGGATGCTCCGCTGATGAGGGCGCCGACTACCCCGACCAGAATCAACAAAGCAACAAAAAGGCGCCCGCTTCTCATCTGGACTTTGAGGTGGCTACCGTTTCCGGAGCATATTCTCCGCCCGGGACGGGGGTGCTGTAAATGATCTCCTGCACGATGCGCTCCGAGCTCAGGTCACGCAAGCGCGCCGCCGGGTTGACAATGATGCGATGAGAAAGCACTGGCGTAGCCAACGCCTTGACATCATCGGGCAAGACAAAATCGCGCCCCAGCATAGCAGCCCGTGCCTGTGCGCTGCGATAAAGCGAAAGGCTGCCGCGCGGGCTGGCTCCCAAATAAACATCTTCATTCTTGCGGGTACGCGCCGTTAATTCAACGATGTAGCGTTTGACCGGCTCAGAGACATAGATATTTTTAATGGCTTCGGCGGCTTCCAGCACTTCTTCTGCCGTTGCTACTGCCGCCAGAGATTCAATAGGGTGCTGCAACTTTTGATCATCCAGCACGCGAATTTCATCGAGAAGTGAAGGATAACCCAGACGCAGGCGAAGCAAAAAGCGATCCAACTGGGCTTCAGGGAGGGGAAAAGTCCCCTCATATTCGATGGGATTCTGCGTCGCCAACACCATGAAAGGGCGCGGCAGAGCATGTGTCACGCCATCTACGGTAATCTGGCGCTCTTCCATCGCCTCCAGCAAGGCTGCTTGTGTCTTGGGCGTTGCGCGGTTGATCTCATCGGCCAACACAATCTGCCCCACAATCGGCCCCGGACGGAACTCAAACTGGCCACGTTGTTGATTGTAAATGGAAACCCCTGTGACATCGCTGGGGAGCATATCCGGCGTAAATTGAATGCGGCTGAAGGTACAATCCAGCGAGCGCGCCAGGCTGCGCGCCAGCATCGTCTTCCCTACACCCGGCACATCCTCAATCAACACATGGCCCTGGCATAACAGGCCAATGACAACCAGTTCCAGAGAATGGCGTTTGCCCACAATTACCTTTTCCAGGTTTTCCAGAAGCCGTTCGCTGAAATCGCGCACATTTCCCATGAGGCATCATCCTTTCGCTGCGGATATCTCGATTGTAAGGGCAATTGGAATGGGCTGCAAGTCAACAAAATTTCAGACTTTCGTGTATAATGCGCCCCAGCGCGCCCCTGTAGCTCAATGGATAGAGCGCCGGACTTCGAATCCGTAGATGTGAGTTCGATCCTCGCCAGGGGCGCCTTTTTCATGAAAACTCTCCCTGAAGAAAAACTCATCCAACTGATTTTAGAACGCCTTGAACGCATCTCTACCGATTCCTATTGGGCACATCGCGCCAGCGGCATACGCGGTGCGCTCCTGCACTCACTTGAAGAAGAACAAGGCCAGCAAAAGCGAAAGGTCTTGATTGAGCTGGCGCTTCAGCTGCTGGCCGCTGCGGCCCGTGAGAAATGCAGATGACCCCATGAGCCAAACCAGAATCACATTTTTTCTGGCGCTCTTCATTGCCCTCAACGCCTGTCAGGGACAGAGTGCTCCTCCCCCTTTACCACCGACTCCTACACCCTCCAGCCTGCCTGAGCCAACCGCCACAGCCTCTTCCTCCATACCAGCGCCCTTGCACCTGGTCTGGTTTTACAAGCCGCCTTCCGAAGCCATCCTTCAGCAAGTGGCCACTGGCTTCGATTTGTTCATCCTGACCCACAAAGACGAAGATAACCGCGAAGCACTACGAGCGAGGGGAGCCGCTGCCCCTTTCCTGCAATACCTGTTGTTGCTGGAAATTCACGACCCCGGCTCCTGCACCGCCAGGCCGTTCGGCAATCAGGTGGCTTATCAGGTTGGAGATTTTTGCCAGATCAAAGAACAACACCCCGACTGGTTTTTGGTAGATAAAAGCGGTCAACCCATCTCCCTGCGCAAGGGGTATTGGATGATGGACCCCGGCAATGCGGAATATCGTCTTTTCTGGTTGAATCGAATGCGAGAGATGCTCCTGGAATTTGGCTGGGATGGGATTTTTATCGATAACGTCGAAGCCAGCCTGGCCAAATTCCGTTCTGAGGGACGTCTTCCCGCTGCTTATCGGGGCGAGGAAGATTTTCAAAAAGCCGTGGAAGAATTCCTGTCCTTCCTCTCCAGCAGTTACTTTCGACCAGCCCACATTCCCCTCATTGCCAACATTGTTTCCGTCAATGACACCGCAGTTTGGAAGCAATACGTTGCCTACCTGGACGGAGCCATGATTGAAAACTTTGCCACCGGTTGGGAGAAAACGACGCTTTCGGCACAGGAATGGGAAACACAAATGGATCTGGCCGAATGGGCCTTAGCCAACGGGAAAATACTGATTTTAGTAGCGCAGGGAGAGAAAAACGATCTGGCACGCCAGGAATTTGCCCTGGCTTCTTACTGGCTGATCAACAATGGGCATGCCTATTTCCGCTACGCCAACAGCGACGAGTACAATTCTCTGTGGGATTATTCAAACTATAACCAGGACCTGGGAGCCGCACTTGGCCCCCGCACGCGCCAGGGGAATCGCTGGGTGCGTCAATTCGAAGACGGACAGGTTACGGTGGATCCAAGCACACTCAGCGCCGAAATTTACCTGGATGCCCCCTCTTCCAACATCCCCTGATAAAGCCAAAGCGTCCGCTGAACAGCAGTTTCAAAAGAGTATTCCGCCAGGATACGCGCCCGTCCCTGAGCAGCAAGGCGGGCACGTAAAGCAGCATCCCCCAGCATTTCCAGCATCGCATCTTGAAGGGCAACCTTATCGTTCGGGGGAATCAGGTAACCCTCTTGCAAGTGACGAATGACATCGGGGGTGCCCCCCGCGGTCGTTGCCACCACCGGCAAACCCGTTGAAAGCGCTTCGAGCACAGAATTCGAAAGTCCCTCGCGAGCAGAAGGCATAACACAAAGGTCAGCGGCCTGTAAATAAGGGGCGACATCAGCCACTTCGCCCATAAAGCGAACGCCAGCAGGGGCCCTCTGGCGCAATGCCGCTTCCTCGCTGCCGGAGCCCAGGATCAGCAATTGCGCCGTGGGATAGTGCGAAAAAACCCCCGTCCAGGATTCCAGCAACAGGTCAACGCGTTTATAGGGATGTAAACGCCCGGAGTAAAGAACAACCGGGGAATCAGGATCCAGCCCAAATTCCAGGCGGATGCGGCGCTTTTCATCCGGCGAGACCGGAGCAAAATGTTGGGTATCCACCCCATTGGCTATCGCGTGGCGCTTCGTTTTCGGGACCTGAATCTGATCCAGCTCTTGATCAATTTCCTGGCTGATGGCGATGAAAGCATCCACCTGGTCACGCAGATAGCGCAAACGCAGACCACCCAACGGACGATTTTTGATTTTATAAATATCCCCGGTTTTGCCTCCACACAGCACTTTGACGATGACGCGACTGCCATATAGCCGTTTGGCGAGCAAAGCAATGGTGGAGGGCGAAAGCATCTCATGGGCATGGACGATGTCAGGGCGCAGCTTACCGATCAGACGCAAAGCAGAAAGAACGTAGCTGAGAGCAGCAAGCGCCTTGGGGCCAGGTGCCGGCAGGCGATAGACCGGCACCTGATCCACATACTCAAAAGTGGGGAGATGAGCAAAATGGCGGGTCACGATGATGACGTCCACTCCTTGTGCACGCAGGCGCCGTGCCAGTTGTTGCAACTGGCGTTCGGCCCCGCCCACAAAAGGATAGTATTTTTGAATGGTCATGACCACACGCATGGCTGCTCCTTGCGCTAGCCAATGCGGTTCTTGCGGTTGGAACGAAACCCCAGGAAGAGAATCACTACCATCAACGCCAGAATTCCGGCGATTGCAAAGGGGATGTAATCTGTCCGCGTCAATAAGGATTGTCGCGGCAGCTGCCGCGGGAGAGGGGTGGGAAGAGTCACCTGCGGGGTGACGAAAGGCGCAGCACCGGTAGTCAGACCTAAAACGCCTGCGCCGCTGTTTGTATCTGCGGCAATGACCTCAATGGCATTGACCACCGCGAAGTTACCAAACAATTTGGCACGCAAATCGGAAAAAGTCAGACCGTTTCCAGCAAAAGTCAGGCCTTCTTCGTTGCTACCCAGCACGGCAACGATGACATGGGCTGTTCCCCAGGGAGAGGGCAGCAATTCCAGATAGCCTAAGCTGACGTTTTCAGGAGCGCGATAGACGACATTTTCGCTGCGGATGACAGCCAGGTTGTTGCCTTGCTCGAAAGGAACGGGTAACTTGTCTTTTAGATCAGCAACGGTGGCCAGACCGGACGGCAACCCGACGAGAAACAGGTCATAATTGCCACGTTCTTCGGGTTTGAGTTCATCGTCGTAAAACGCAGCCGGTTGAAGCACCGCGCCATGTACGCGTTGACCCAGGTCAAAGGCAATCTGGGCAGCAGAGCGCCAGGCAGTGACGTTGTCCTTTGGTAGCACAAAGCCGATGTTTTGCAGGCTTGGGTAGGTTGTAAACGCCTGCGGGTAATCTCGAAACGTAGTAGCCGTAGAGATGGAAGCAGAGGCAACCATGAGCGGCAGATGCAGCAC
>JBMFPJ010000003.1:0-19109 GCA_049969175.1 Anaerolineae bacterium
GGCTCACCGACCGCCCCCTGCGCCCGCTCTTTGCAAAGGGGATGCGCAATGAAGTTCAGGTAATGATGTTCTCGCTCTCAGCAGATAACGAAAACCCGCTGGATATTCTCGCCATCAATGCCGCCTCCGCGGCCCTGATGATCTCAGACATTCCCTGGGGCGGACCAGTCGGTGCGGTGCGCGTGGGACGCATCAACGGCGAGTTCGTGCTCAACCCCACCTTCTCCGAAATGGAAATCTCCGATCTCGACCTGCGCCTGGCGGGTACCCGCGAGGCGATTTTGATGGTGGAATGTGGAGCAAACGAAGTCCCCGAAGATGTCATGGTCGCCGCCCTCGAATTTGGGCACCAGGCTATCCAGCCCCTGATTGACGTGCAACTGCAAATGCAGGCCGAAGTGGGCAAACCCAAGCGCGAAATTCAATACTTTTTGCCGAGTGAAGAACTACGTAAGAAGGTGCTGGAACGCGTCCAGGGGCCAATGAACGAGCTGCTGGAACGCCCCCTGACCAAGAACGAATTTTATGAAGGCATGACCACGCTCAAAGAGCAGGTCGTTGCCGAGTTCACCACGGTTCCCGAAGGTGCCGACCCGGCCGCCTACCCCAGCGTAAGCGAAGTCCAGGAAGCCTTCGATCAGGCCGAGCAGAGCATCGTCCGCGAGCGGATTTTGACGTTGGGCAAACGCCCCGACGGCCGCGGCCCGACAGACATTCGCCCCATCTGGTGCGAGGTCAACATCTCGCCACGCGCCCACGGATCGGGGCTGTTCACCCGCGGCGAGACGCAAGTCCTCACCCTGGCCACCCTGGGCACATTAGGCGAAGCCCAGGAAATTGATAGCCTAACACCTATCGAGACCAAGCGCTATCTGCATCACTACAACTTCCCGCCCTTCTCCACGGGCGAGGTCAAACCGCTGCGTGGACAGAGTCGCCGCGAGGTCGGGCATGGAGCGCTGGCCGAGCGCGCCCTGGAAGCGGTGATCCCGCCTGAAAGCACGTTCCCCTACACCCTGCGGCTGGTCTCCGAAGTCCTGTCCTCCAATGGCTCGACTTCGATGGCCTCCGTGTGCGGCTCTACGCTGGCGCTGATGGATGCGGGCGTGCCAATCAAAGCGCCGGTTGCCGGCGTGGCCATGGGCTTGATCACCGATGCCAGTGGCCGGTATCAGATTCTCACTGACATTCAAGGCACTGAGGATCACCTGGGCGATATGGATTTCAAAGTGGCTGGCACCGCCAAAGGAATCACCGCCTTGCAAATGGACATCAAAATCTCCGGTCTGAGCGCCGATACCATGCGCCAGGCGTTGGAACAGGCACGCGTTGCTCGGCTGGCCATTCTAGAAAAAATGCTGGAAGTTATCCCTGCGCCGCGGTCTGAACTCAAGCCACACGCCCCACGCATTATCACTGTCAAGATTCCGATAGACAAAATCGGAGCATTGATTGGGCCGGGCGGCAAGAACATCCGCGCCCTGCAAGAAGAGACCGGCACCAAGATCGACGTGCAGGAAGACGGCACGGTGTACATCGCCGCTACCGAAGGTGTGGGGGCAAAAATCGCCCGCGAGAAAGTGGAAGCCCTCAGCGAAACTGCAATTGTGGGCAACATTTACACCGGCAAGGTCGTTCGCATTACCGATTTCGGCGCCTTTGTTGAAATTCTGCCAGGTGTAGATGGCCTGGTGCACATCTCCCAACTGGATAGCGAACGCGTCAACAAAGTGGAAGATGTCGTTTCGATGGGCGATGAAATTACGGTCATGGTGACCGGCATTGACCCGCAAGGAAAAATTCGCCTTTCGCGCCAGGCAGTGCTGGAAGGCTGGAGCGCTGAAGAAGCCCGTGAGCACGATCAACGCAAGAGCGGTGGTGGCCGTCCGGCCAGCAGCGGACGCCCTGGCAGTGGGCGTAGCGGTGACCGTCACGGTAGCCACGGCAACCGCAAGCGCTAATCAAACCCGCCTCACCCCAACCCCTCTCCCCATGGGAGAGGGGTTTTTAATCTCTTAACCGAGGAGAAAAACACAGGCCGGCGCTCCCTGGCGCCCCATTCTGGCAGCCTGCCTGGCAGGCAAGTGCATTCCCTCACTGAGCAAAGCCGCATCCATCTGACACAATTCAGGATGCTTTTCAATAATCGCCGCGTAGGGACAATGCGTGAGCACAATACGGGGCCCTTCAGCACCCGCTTCCCAACGAGCATGATAATGAGCCTGATTCAAATGTTCTACCAGGCGTATCAGCCGCTTTGTCAGGGGCCCGCTGGCCGCCGAAGCCACAATCGGCTCGGCCATATGCTTGGCAAGCACGCGCAAGGCCTCCGGGCGCTCACTCTCTGGCATCTTCCCCAACCATTCCTCCAAAAGCGCAGCGGCAAGAGCAGGCAGGTTGTTGCCCAGCATGGCCTGGGCCAGGGAATAGACCTTTTCAGGGCGCCCTCTCTTTTCCCCTTGTCGCCTGGCAGAGACCTCCACACGGCCATCGGCCAGCAAAATAGAGAGATGATGACGTACGTTGGCCGCGGTCATCTCCAGGGTGCGGGCAATCTCACGCGCCGAGGCGGAACGGTGTTTTTGCAAATACGCCAGCACTTTCTGCCGGGCAGTTGTCACAGCCATATCATGATTATAATCACAAATTTATTTTTGAAAATATATTTTTGCATAATTCAATTGACATATCCTTCACAAGAGGGCATAATAACACCCAGTTTGCTGGATAAACGGGTATGACACTTAATTGGGATTCCACCTACGCCATTGCGCTGGCCCTCCGCCAGCAATATCCCCATATCCGCCTGGAGGAAGTCTCGCTACAACAGATTTACCAATGGACCATCCATCTTCCGGAATTTGAGGATGACCCGTCGTTATGCAACGACGACATCCTGGCAGCAATCTTTCAAGACTGGTTTGAGGAGACCATTCATGGACAATGAACAACTCAACTTACCGGGCTACGATATTCCAGATGAGATGAAAAACGTGGTGGCCATCACCACCATTGATCGTCTCTACAACTGGGGTCGTCGCTCTTCGATCTGGCCGATGATGTTCGGTCTAGCCTGTTGCGCCATCGAAATGATCGCCAGCCAGGCCGCCCGCTACGATCTGGCGCGCTTTGGCATGGAAGTCATGCGTCCCAGCCCGCGCCAGAGTGACCTGATGCTCGTTTCTGGCACAGTCACCAAAAAAATGGTGCCCTTCATCGTCCGCCTGTACAATCAGATGCCCGAACCGAAATACGTGGTAGCCATGGGCGCTTGCGCCTCCGGCGGCGGCCCTTTCAAAGAAGGTTACAACGTGGTGGCTGGCATTGACAAATTCCTGCCGGTAGATGTGTACATCCCCGGCTGCCCCCCCACCCCACAGGCGCTCATCGCCGGCCTGATGAAACTGCAAGAAAAAATCGACCGGCAATCCATCCGCGACGTGCGCTGGTACCGCAAAGGCCCCGATTCAGTAGAGGTTCCGGTTCCCGTCCTGGGCCCCGATCTGATCGACCTGCGCCGCGTGGAAGAGATCAAAAAGATCGCAGCCGCTCAGGGCGAGGAATAGGAGAAAGCCATGGAAACCACGATTCAAACCCCGACCGTTGACCTGGCCAGCCGTTTCCCCGGCTTTGTCACCCCCGATACGCGTCCCGGCTACTCCGGCTGGATCGTCGAAAAAGACAGACTTGTCGAAGTCGCCACCGCCATCCGCGATGAGCTCGGCTACGACCTGCTCTCCACCGTCACCGGCGTGGACTACCTGCCCGAAGGCAAAATGGAAGTGGTCTATCACGCCTACAAGACCACCGGCGGCCCCGGCCTGGTCTTCAAAGTGCAGGTGCCGCGCGTTGACCCCATCGAAGTGCCCTCGCTTTACTCCGTCTGGCCGGGTGTCGAATTTCAAGAACGCGAAGCCTGGGATCTGCTGGGCATCCGCTTCACTGGCCACCCCGATTTGCGCCGCATCTTGATGTGGGAAGGCTTTGAGGGCCACCCTCTGCGCAAAGACTGGAAAGAACCCTTCTACGAAGAAGACGCCAAACCCTTCAAAAGCCGTTGGCCAGAGGGCAAATTCTTCACCGCCGAAGAGAAAAATCCTTATCACGATAACCTGAAATTCCCCAAAGATTTCAACCCCGAAACATGGACGCCTGATGGCGATTCCATGCTCTATGGTATTCTGGCACGGCACAGCGAAACCGATGAGAACGGCATCAAAACCGATCACATCATCGTCAACATGGGACCGCAACACCCCTCCACGCATGGGGTTTTCCGCGCCGCCATTCGCCTGGATGGCGAAACCATCGTCGCCCTCAAACCGGTGGTCGGCTACCTGCACCGCAATCACGAAAAAATCGGTGAGCGCAACACCTTCTTGCAAAACATGCCGTTTACCGACCGCCTGGATTACTTCAACTCGATGAGCAACAACTTCGCCTATGCCATCACCGTCGAAAAATTGATGGGCATCCCCGTAGCCGAACGCGCCGAGTATATTCGCGTCATCATGGCCGAACTCAGCCGTATCCAGAACCATATGATCTTCATTGGCATGTTGCTCAACGATCTGGGCATCATGTACACCCCTGCCCTGTATGCCTTTGAAGAGCGCGAACTGATTCTGGACATCTTCGAGGCAGTCTCCGGCTCGCGCATGATGTGTAACTACTTCCGCTTCGGTGGCGTGGCCCGCGACCTGCCCGATGGCGTGTTGGACAAAATCAAAGACCTGGTTTTCGAGCGCCTGCCCGCAAAAGCGGATGAATTCGATCGCATGTTGACCGATAACGAAGTGTTCATCTCGCGCATGAAAGGCGTAAAGGTCATTGACGCTGAAACGGCGATCAAATACTCGATGACCGGCCCGGTGCTGCGCGCCACCGGCGTCCCCTACGACATTCGCCGTGCCGACCCCTACAGCATTTACGACCGCTTCGAGTTCGATGTGGCCGTGCGCCACAACGGCGATTTGATGGACAACTACCTGATTCGTCTGGATGAAATCCGCCAATCGTTGCGCATCTTGCAACAGGCGGTCAAGCAAATCCCCGAAGGGCCGATCAACACCCAAAAGCCGCAGTACCAGGTGCGAGTCCCGGCCGGCGAGGCGTATGGGCGTATCGAAGCGCCGAAGGGTGAGCTGGGCTTCTACGTCGTCTCGAACGGGAAGCCGAATCCGTGGCGTTATCACATCCGCACTCCATCGTTCGTCAACATCACCCCTCTCGAGCAAATGTGCATTGGCACTAAAATTGCTGATTTTGTGGCCATCCTGGGCGTGATTGACATCGTGCTCGGCGAACTCGACCGGTAAAGGAGAAGACATGTACGGCAAGGGTATTTTTAAAAGCCTCAGCGTCACGTTCGTGCGCTTCTGGAACACCTATTGGGACGACCTCGTCTGGTTCTACCGGCGCATCACGCGCGGCGAGCGGCGTTATTTCTCCCCCGAAGGGATCGCTCACCGCTCTAGCAAAAATGCCCGCGGCATTTTTACGGTGCAATACCCCGAAGAAAAGCTGCCCGTCCCGGAAGAATTCCGCTATTTGCCCTTCCTGGTCTATGATGAAGGCAAAAACGGCGAAAAGAACATCCGCTGCACCTCCTGCGGCATTTGCGCCAAGGTCTGCCCGCCGCAATGCATCTGGATCGTCCGCACCAACGACCCGGCGACCGGACGCCCGATTCCCGCGCCGGCGGAATTTCATATTGACGCCGACATCTGCATGAATTGCGGCTTGTGCGCCGAATACTGCCCCTTTGACGCGATCAAGATGGATCACGATTACGAGGTGGCCTCCTACGGACGCAACGTGTATAATCTGGAAAAACTGCTCAAGCCTGCTTCGTATTACGCCAGCATCCGCCCGCTCAACGCAGCGCGCGAAGATGCTGCCCGACGGGCCAAAGAAGCCGCCAAAGCCGCTAAGGCCGAAGCAGCGTAAGGTTTTTGACCTGGGAAGTCGAAGCGTCGGTCGCAAGAGGCGCTTCGACTTCTTCACAAAACAAAAGCCCATCTTGTCACTCATATTTATCTGAATTGATTGGTAAAAAACATGACCCCAAAAATTACTAAAGAAGCCGTTCTGGCTACTCTCAGCAAAGTACAAGAACCCGAATTGCACAAAGACCTGGTCACGCTCAACATGATTCGCAACCTGGAAATAGATGGCGGCAAGGTTTCCTTTACCATCATGTTGACCACCCCGGCCTGCCCGCTGGTAGGCCAGATCGAAAAAGAAGCGCGCCAGGCTGTGATGGCTCTGGAAGGCGTGGAAACCGTCAACATCAAAATGGATTCAGATGTTCCCAATGACGGGCGGATGCGTGGCCTGGTCAATACACCTATCCGCAACGCGATTGCCATTGGATCGGGCAAGGGAGGGGTTGGGAAAAGCACTGTGGCCGTCAACATCGCCGTAGCGCTGGCACAAAAAGGCGCCCGTGTCGGCCTGATGGATGCTGACATCTACGGCCCAAATGTTCCCACCATGCTGGGCATTGAAAAACTACCTCCCCCACAAGGAAACAAACTCATCCCGGCACAGGCCTATGGTGTCAAAATGATCTCGATGGGCCTGCTGGTCAAACCCGGGCAACCGCTCATCTGGCGCGGCCCCATGCTCAACTCAGCCATTCGCCAGTTCCTGAGCGACGTAGAATGGGGCGAACTCGACTACCTGATCGTAGATCTCCCCCCCGGCACCGGCGATGCTGCCCTCTCCCTGGCACAAGCCCTTCCCCTGAGCGGCGCGGTGATCGTCACCTTGCCCCAACTGGTCTCCCTGGAAGACGCCAGCCGTGGCCTGCAAATGTTCCGCACCCTGGAAGTCCCCATTTTGGGCATTGTCGAGAACATGTCTTATCTCGAATTGCCCGATGGTACCCGCATGGACATCTTCGGCTCCGGCGGCGGCGAACAGCTGGCCGAAGCCACCCAGGCCTACTTCCTCGGCAAAGTGCCGATTGATCCCTCCGTGCGCGAAGGCGGCGATAGCGGCAAACCCATCGTCGTCTCGCGGCCCGATTCGCCCGCGGCCCAGGCCCTGCGCGAGATCGCCGAAAAAGTCGCGGCCCGCGTCAGCGTTGCAGCCATGAGCACCAACAACGCCTTGCCGATTAACATCGTAGAATAACTCACCCGCCCGTTCATTTAGACAGATTCGCTAATCCAGTACCCGCGCAGCGACCGCCAGAATAAGCGGTCGCTGCCTGATTTCCCCTCTCCATCCATTCCCTACGGTATAATTCAGCCCATGCAGCCGATCATTGTTGGAATCCGCTTTACTCGTGTTGGAAAAATTTACCATTTTGACGCCACCGCCATCCCGGACCTGCAAGTCGGCGAACGCGTCATTGTTGATACCGCCCGCGGAAAACATCTCGGCGAAGTCGTCCAGATCTTTCAAGAACCGCCTCCCGTCCCCGAAGGAGGCTGGAAACCCGTCGAACGGCGCGCCACCGTTCCCGATCTGCTCATGCTGCAACACTGGCAATCAAAGCAGACCGAAGCCATGATTAACTGTCGCGCCCGTGCCGCAGAACTCGGCTTGAGCCAGATCAAAATCGTCGCCGCGGAATACAACTACGACGGGTCACGTCTGGCCTTCCTCTACAGCACCGATACCGACGAAAAAGTGGACCTGAAATCGCTCAAACGCGACATGCAGGCCATCTACTCCAACACCCAAATTGAAATGCGCCAGATCGGCCCGCGCGACGTGGCCAAAATCCTGGGCGGCATGGGCGCCTGCGGCATCGAAACCCGCTGTTGCTCACGCTTCCTCACCGACTTCAGCCCCATCTCCATCAAAATGGCCAAAGAACAGGGCATCTCCCTCACGCCTACCGAAATCACCGGCATGTGCGGGCGCCTGCGCTGCTGCCTGATCTACGAATACGAGCAATACGTCGAAGCGCGCAAACAACTGCCCAAACGCAACAAACGCGTCGTCACCCCCAAAGGCGAAGGCAAAGTCGTAGATGTCCTGCCCCTGGCCGACAAAGTCATCGTCGCCATCGAAAGCGAAGAACGCACCCAGCACTACACTTTCAGCCGCGAAGAGATTCAACCCTGGGACGAACTCGAAGCCCTGCGCCGCAAAGCCAGCGAGCCCTGCGACCGCCACGAAAACGGCGGCTGCACCTACGGCAAAGACCCCTCCACTTCCTCCGCTTGAGACACTATGACCAGAGAAACCCCTCCTCCCGGCGTTTGGGATTCCCCTCAAAACATCCTGGTCATCCTCGCTCACCCCGATGACCCCGAATTCTTCTGCGGCGCCACCCTGGCCCGTTGGGCACGCGCCGGACATCGCATCACCTACTGCCTGCTCACCTGCGGCGATAAAGGCTTCAACGACTCCTCACCGAAAGACCTGACTCCCGATGAATTGTGCCGGATTCGCCACGAAGAACAAAACGCCGCTGCCCAGGTGATCGGCGTTCAGGCGGTTCACTTCCTGGACCAGGCGGATGGCTACCTGATTCCAGACCTGAATCTCCGCCGCGAGGTCGTCCGCCAGATTCGGCGCTTCCGCCCCGACGTGCTGGTCACCTGCGACCCCCAAAACCTGTTCGCCAGTTACGGCCTGAATCACCCCGATCACCGCGCCGCCGGCCAGGTCGTGCTGGATGCCGTCTTTCCGGCCGCGGGCAATGCCGCCTACTTTCCCGAGTTGCTTGCCGAAGGTCTCGCCCCCCACATGCCACGCGAAATCTGGGTCTCACTCACCCAGCAACCCAACATCACCCTGGACGTGACCGATACCTGGCCGATCAAACTCGAAGCTCTGCTCTGCCACAAGACTCAAATTGGCGATCGCGAAAAATTCCTGGAGCGCATGAAAGCCCGTCGAACAGAAGATAGCAGCGAAGAAAACCCACGCTACGAAGAAAAATTCCGCCGCATCGTCTATGGCTAAGATCGCAAAGCCAACCGCTTTCTCCGGGCTGTGTGGCCAAAATGACATGGCCAGCCGCTTCTTTGCTTCACTCAGGACAGGTTCCGGCGACGAAGCCATCTCCGCGTCCCACGGGGGGCTGCTTCGGCACGGTGAGGGCGGCAAAACAACCTTCCCAGCCTGTCTGGACAGCCTCGAAAGGCTGTCCCACAGCAGACAAGCCTGATTGTTTCTTGGCAACGTCCGCTGTGCTCGCGGTGATAACCTCAAAGGCGTCTGCAACCGAGCAAAACAAAAGCGCTCGAAACTCAATCTCAAGGAGCATCCCCCATGACCGACTTTCTGGCCCAGGCAAAAGAATGGTTCCCTTACACCCAATCCTTGCGGCGCGATTTTCACATGCACCCCGAATTGGGCTTTCACGAAGTGCGTACTGCTGGCATCGTCGCCCGCGAACTTTCCGCCCTCGGCCTGGAAGTGACCAAAGGAATCGGCAAAACCGGCGTAGTCGCCCTGTTGGAAGGTGCACGCCCTGGCCCCACAATCCTGGTTCGCTTCGATATGGATGCTCTCCCCATTCAAGAAGAAAGCGGAGCAGAATACGCCTCGCAAAATGCCGGGGTGATGCACGCCTGCGGGCACGATGGTCACACTGCCATCGGCCTGACGGTGGCCAAAATGCTCTACGAGCAGCGCCAACAGCTAACCGGAACGGTCAAATTCGTCTTCCAGCCTTCCGAGGAAATGGTAGGAGAAGAGGGCATGGGTGGTGCCGAAATGATGATTCGCGATGGCGTGCTGAGCAACCCTCGCCCCAATTACGCCCTAGCTCTGCATTTGTGGAACGAACAACCCCTCGGCTGGGTGGGGGTAGCCGCTGGCCCGGTGATGGCTGGCGCTGAACAATTTAAAATTCGCCTCACGGGCAAAGGCGGGCATGCTGCTGCTCCCCACATGAATATTGATCCCATTGTGGCCGCAGCGCAGATCGTCACTGCTCTACAAAGCATCACCGCCCGCGATGTAGCTCCCTTGCAGGCAGCCGTCGTCAGCGTGACCACGATTCACGCCGGCGAAGCGTTCAATGTCATCCCCCAGACGCTTGAAATGAGCGGCACCATCCGCACCTTTGACCTGGCAGTACGCGAAAAGGTGTTGAAGCGCTTTGCGGAGATCGTTCAGGGGATGGGGGCCGCCATGGGGTGTGCTGTCCAGCTCGAAGTCCGGCGGGTGACGCCGGCGGTGATTAACGATGCAGGGGTAGCCAGGCGGGTTCAGGAGGCGGCGCGTCGCCTGTTTCCCGAAAGTCAATTGGATACCTCGGTTTATCTCACCATGGGCGCCGAAGACATGGCCTTTATGCTCGAACAGGTGCCCGGTTGTTATTTCTTCATTGGTTCGGCCGACCATGAGAAGGGCCTGGATTACGGTCATCATCACCCCAAATTTGATTTCAACGAAGAGGCCCTGTTACGTGGTGCGGCGCTGATGGCCGCGGCAGTGACAGACTTGTTGAGTGGTCATTCGCCTGTGGCCGGCGAGACGAAAATATAACGGGCAGCCACAAAACCCAAGATCACCGTTTGCCCGTCCACTTCAAGCGTGATGGTCTGATTGAAGGACAGAACTTCGCGCACTCTGGCCTGCACACCGGAGAATTTTGTTGTGCTCTAAAAAGGCCAGCAATTCCAGGTTTTGTTCTGCAATTTCGTGAATGCGCCGGATGATGATGGTTTCATTCGGCGCAATTTTCGTCAGCGGCACCCAGGCAGCGACCGCTTCTTCCTGACCGGGGAGGGGGTTGCCGTGGGGGCAGGTGGTGGGCCGCCCCAGCTCTTCGAAGAGGGCAGATTCGGCCTCGGCGGAAATGGCGTGTTCCAGGTTGTGGGCTTCCTGATGCAATTTCGACCAGGGGAGCATGCGGAGCATCATCCATTCCATCAGCATATGGCGGCGCATGACCATGCGCGCCAGCTCCCAGCCGCGTTCGGTCAGGTGTGTACCGCTTTTATCCATGCGGATCAGGCCGTCGCGCACCATGCGCTTGAGGGTGTTGGTCACGGTTGGCGGGGTGACATTGAGTAACTCAGCCAGATGGGCACCGATGATCGGCTCGTGATCGCGCTCCAGCACGTAGGTTATGGAAAGATAATCTTCAATGGTGGCGCTCAGCCGGGGAGGTGAAATCGAGGACGTTTGTCATTGAAAAATCCCTAAATTTTTCTTATAATAATTAAAAAAATTAGCATATACTAATGCTTCAACGCTGAACAAATCCATTATAAAACAAGATGAAGAAGATGATGCAACGATCAAACGCAATTCCGCTGGCTGAGATGGGAACAGGTGAATGGGGCACAGTGCGCCGCCTGAATGGCGGGCGGGCGGTGCTGAATCGGCTGGTATCTCTGGGGGTGACTCCAGGGGCACGGGTAAACATGACCCAAAATTACGGGCGTGGTCCACTGATTATCACCGTGCGCGGCACGCGGCTGGCCCTGGGCCGCGGTGAGGCCGAAAAAATTCTGGTCGAACGGATTTTAGAATGAGCGATTGCCACCCCATCGAGATCAGCACACCTTCCCCAACATTTTCTCAGGATGAAAAAGTGCCCCTGATTGCCCTGGCCGGGCAACCGAATGTGGGGAAATCTACCCTTTTCAATCTCTTTACCGGATTAAATCAACACGTGGGCAACTGGCCCGGAAAGACCATCGAACGGCGTGAAGGAACGTTTCGCCTGGGTGAACTGACCTGCCGAATAGTAGATTTGCCCGGCACATATAGCCTGACGGCCAACTCACCCGAAGAAATCATTGCCCGTGAATTTATTTTGCAAGAACGACCCGATGTAGTCATTGCAGTCGTCAATGCCGCCAGCCTGGAGCACAGCTTATATCTTGTCTCTGAGCTGGTCAGCCTGCCCGCGCCGCTCATTGTTGCCCTGAACATGATGGATGTGGCCGCGCAGGAGGGTTTGCAGGTAGAGCCAGCTGTCTTGCAAGCGGCGCTGGGGGTACCCGTTGTGCCCATTACCGCTCGACGCGGGGCCGGCCTGGATGAACTTGCCCGGATAATGGAGGACATCCTGGCTGGACGACTGAAAACCAGGCCGACCGTCCCGGCCATCCGTGCCGATCACCGTCTGGTGTTGGCCGAAATCGTCCATCACATCGCCGAATGCGTCCCGCCGCCCTATCCCGCCGAATGGGTGGCCCTGAAACTACTCGAAGGGGATGCCGAAATCACGCAACAGATGCAATCTACCCTGCCAGCGGAAACCTGGCAAGCCGTTTATCAGATTCTCCGTCAGCACGAAGACGCCTTCCTGGCAATCGCTTCGGGGCGCTACGAATGGATCGGCCGCATGGTTCGGGCTGCAGTAGTGCAACCTGCCCTGGGGCAAATCGGCTGGACGCAGCGCCTGGATCGTTGGGCAACCCATCCCTTTTGGGGGCTGGTAATTCTGGCGGGTGTGTTGGGGTTGGTCTTCTGGCTGACTTTTACCATTGGCTCGCCCATCCAGGGATGGGTTGAAACCCAGCTGATCGCTCAGCTGGCCGGGCTGATTTCGCAGGTGCTACAAGATGCTCCGTTTTGGGTGCGCGGCCTGATCGTGGATGGCATCGTCGGTGGGGCAGGTGCAGTGGTCACCTTTTTGCCTATCATGGTGATTTTCTTTGCCATCTTCGCCCTGCTGGAGGACACCGGTTACATGGCCCGCGCTGCCTATATGATGGACAATGCCATGCACATGATGGGATTGCACGGCAAATCCTTTTTGCCACTGTTTTTGGGCTTTGGCTGCAACGTGCCCGCCGTTTTGGGCACACGGGTGATCGACTCATGGCCGGCGCGCCTGCTGACCATCCTGATCGCTCCGCTCGTACCGTGCACCGCCCGCATGGCAGTAGTCGCTTTTCTGGCCTCAGCCTTCTTCGGTCCGCGCGCGCTGCTCATCTCCTGGCTCTTGATCCTGATTTCAATTAGCACCCTGATCGTCAGTGGAACGTTGCTTAACCGTGTGCTCTTCAAAGGTCAACGCTCGGCCTTTATCATGGAAATGCCGCTCTACCATGTGCCCAACGCACGCACCATCGGCCTGGCAGTATGGCAACATTCACTGGCTTTCTTGAAAAAAGCCGGTACAAACATTCTGGCAATGTCGCTGGTGGTATGGACACTTTCGGTGTTGCCCGGCGGAGATTTAAATCACAGTTTCCTGGCACAATTGGGCAAAGCCCTGGAACCCATTGGCCATTGGATGGGTCTGGACTGGCGTCTCACCGTGGCGTTGATCACCAGTTTCCCGGCCAAAGAAAACGCCATCGCCACCCTGGGAGTGCTCTTTGGCAGTGACCCACAGGCCGGCCTGGCACAAAGACTCACCGCCACCTTTTCTCCTGCCACGGCTCTCTCCTTCCTGGTCGTGACCATGCTCTTCATTCCCTGCATGGCCACCGTTGCCGTGATTCGTCAGGAAACGCGTTCCTGGCGTTGGACGCTGTTCAACCTGGGCATGTTCCTTGCCATTTCGATCCCTGCCGGCAGTATCGTCTATCACCTGGCAATGTGGGCAGGATGGTAAACATGTTGGAACAACTCTTGCAGGAAATTCGGTCCGGTGGAACGCTTGAAATCGAAACCCTGGCCACGCGCCTGGGAACATCGCCTCAGCTCATCAAAGCCATGCTCGACCATCTGCAACGCGCTGGTTACCTGCAAGCTTACACTTCCACTTGCAGCATCGCATGTAACGGCTGTTCCTGGCAAAGCGCCTGCACCCTCCAAAAAGGTGGCCAACCCAAACTCTGGCAGAACATTTCGTAGCATCTCCCCCTCCCCCCAAAAAAAAGACGCCTTACGGCGTCTCTACTTTTATCGCACCCGCGCTTCGGGTTTCACGCCGCGCCTTCCACCATTCCACAAAAATCGGCACAACCGAAATCAGAATAATGGCAATAATCACAAACTCAAAATTGTGCTTAATGAAGGGAATATTGCCAAAAAAATAACCAGCAAAAGTAAAAAGAGCCACCCAGGTAATACCGCCGACAAAATTATAGGTAATGAAATACCCATAAGACATGTGCCCGATTCCTGCTACAAACGGCGCAAAAGTCCGCACAATAGGCACAAAACGAGCCAGGAAAATCGTCTTGCCACCGTGCTTTTCAAAAAAGGCATGAGTCTTATCCAGATACTCTCGTTTGATCCACTTGATCTGATAAGCCCGATCACCCAGGTAATGGCCGATCCAGTAATTGGCCGTATCGCCCAAAATCGCCGCACCCATCAGCAAGAAAGCCACAAAATACACATTCAATGAGCCAAGCGCGGCGAACGTTCCGGCGGCAAAGAGCAACGAATCACCGGGCAAAAACGGCGTGACGACAAAGCCCGTCTCCATGAAAATCACGAAAAACAAAATGCCATACGTCCAACCGCCGTATTGAGAAATCACATCGGCCAGGTATTGATCCAGGTGCAAAAACAGATTAAGCAAAAAATTCAACCACTCCATCACATCACTCCTTGAATAGGCGCAGATTATACCCTGAATTTACCCTTCCCCTGGAACGCCCCTCCCCGAACCGAAAAGTCCACAGTCGAGCCCACATTCACGAGGTTCAGCATGAAAACTCGCCCATCCAACCATTCATCTGCCATCTACTCCGCTTCGGCGGACTTTTTGGCCGCCGGAGCCTGTCCCGAGCGAAGCGAAGGAGCGGCTCGCCATGACAGCGGAAAGCAGGTTGATCTTGATGATTGCAACAGAGCAACTCTCCTGCGTTATTTTGCTGCACGAAGTCATTCGATGATTCCACCACCGATGACCTCCTCACCCCCATAGAAAACCGCTGCCTGGCCTGCAGTCACATCCCGTACCGGCGCATCAAACCGGACCCGTACACGGCTCCCGTTATCGAGAGGCGTCACCTCCGCCCAGACCGAGCGCGCCGTATAGCGGATCTTCACCTCGGCGCGGAAAGGCCGCTCAGGCACCTCCCCGCTCACCCAGTTCACCTCTCGCGCCGTTAGCTCACTTTGTCCCAATTCTTCCGCTGTGCCAACGATCAGCGCGTTCTCGGCTGCATCCTTCCCCAGCACGTACAGTGGCACCGGCGAAGCAATGCCCAACCCTTTGCGCTGACCGATCGTATAGTTGGGCAACCCCTGATGTTGTCCAATCACCTGACCATCTCGGCGCACAATCGGGCCAGGCTTGAGCATCTCGGCAGCATGACGCTGCAAAAAATGGCGGTAATCCTCGCCCGCCAGGAAGCACAAATCCTGACTATCGCGGCGAGAAGCGGTCGGCAGCCCCCACTCTGCGGCCATACGGCGAATCTCCGTCTTGGGATAATCACCCACGGGGAAAAGCGCTCGCCGCAATTGCTCCTGGCACAAAACATGCAAAACATACGATTGATCCTTAGACGAATCAACCGCCTTCAATAGCATCACCCTGCCATCTTGTTCTTTTCGCCGCGCATAATGGCCTGTGGCCATAAATTCCGCCCCCAGGGCCAGGGCATGTTCTAGCAAAAACGTCCAGCGGATCTGTCGGTTGCAAAGCAGACAGGGGTTGGGCGTCTCTCCACGGCTATAACCATCGAGGAAATACTGCACCACCGTTTCGCGGAAGACTTCTTTCGCATCGATTACGTAAAATGGAATATCCAGGCGGGCAGCCACCCGCCGCGCCTGTGCCATCGCATCGGGCGTACAACAGCGATTGGAATTTTCCTTCCCCAGCTCCGACCACAAGCGGAGCATCATACCAATCACCTCATACCCCTGCTGCTTAAGCAGCGCCGCCGCAACGGAGGAATCTACCCCTCCCGACATGGCAACAACCACTTTCGTCACTTCAACCGCCTTGCCTTTTCAACTATTGCGGGCAACGCTTTCAAAAACAAATCCACCTGTTCCGGAGTAGTATCCTTACCCAGCGTCACGCGCAACGAACCCAACGCCCAATCGCGGGAAAAACCCAGTGCGGTCACCACTTCGCTGGGTTCGGGATTGCCCGTTTTGCAAGCCGAGCCAGAAGAACAGGCAAAACCTTCCGCATCGAGGAGCTGCAACAACAAATTGCCATCCACATCCTTGAACACAAACGAGGCGTGATTAGGCAATCGCTCCACGGGGTGACCGGTCAATTGCACATCTGGAATTTCCTCCAGCACGCGGCCGATGATTTGATCGCGCAACGGGCGGACATGAGTCACACGCGCCACGCGCTCCTCCTTCGCCAGGCGCAGCGCCTCGGCGAAACCAACGATATAGGGCACATTGTGCGTCCCGGCACGCAGACCAAACTCCTGGCCACCGCCGCTCTGGCTGGGGACAAGTGCCGTCCCCTTGCGCACGTACAGCGCGCCCACACCTTTGGGGCCATAGAATTTGTGCCCGCCGAGGGCAAGCAGATCCACACCCAGTTTCTGCACATCCACATCCAGATAAGCCGCGGCCTGCACCGCATCGGTGTGGAAGAGCACGCCGCTCCCCCGGCAAACGTGGGCGATCTCAGCAATGGGGTTGATCGTGCCAATCTCATTGTTGGCAAACATCACGGAGACCAAAGCAGTGTGCGCACACAAAGCCCCTGCCACCTCCTCTGGCCTCACCTGTCCAAGGGCATCCACTTTCAGCCATTCCACCTGGACGCCAAAAAATCTCTCCAGGTGCTCTGCCGTTTTGCTCACCGCGTGGTGTTCAGCGCGCGAAGTCAACAACCAGGTACGGCCCTGCTCACGCGCGGCAAGCATTGCCCCGCGTAAAGCCAGGTTATCCGCTTCTGAACCACACGAAGTAAAGACAATCTCTTCGGGCTGACAATTCAGCACGGCAGCGACCTTTTCTCGGGCTTCTTCCACCGCGGCTTCGGCTTTTTGCCCAAAGCGATGAACCGAAGAGGGATTGCCAAACGTCTCGCTAAAGTAAGGCAACATGGCCTCCAGCACGCGGCGATCCACAGGTGTGGTAGCAGCATAATCCAGATAAATCATGGCAGGAATTATAGCATGAGCAATGGGTTATAATTTCAACGATATTATCTCCTCAAGGAGCCACCATGACCTACCAGATCAAATTTGGCACGACCTACCAGATCAAATTTGGCACAGATGGCTGGCGCGGCGTCATCGCCGAAGATTACACCTTCGATAACGTCCGTCGCGCGGCCCAGGGCTTTGCCAATTACTTACTGAAACAGGGCAAAAAAGACGAATGGGTGGTTGTTGGCCACGACAAACGCTTCCACTCCGAAAACTTTGCCGCCGCCGTGGCCGAAGTGCTGGCCGGCAATGGCCTGCGCGTGTACCTGACTCAGGAAGCCACGCCCACGCCGGTCATTGCCTACGCCGTAGTAGATAAAAAAGCCGCCGGCGCAGTCAACATCACCGCCAGCCACAACCCCCCCACTGACAACGGCTTCAAAGTCCGCAACGAAACGGGGGGAGCGATCGACCCCCAGGGGTTGAAAGAAATCGAGGCCGGCATCCCCGCCTCCGTCCAGGAAGTGAAGCGTATGGCTTATGCCGAGGCCGAGCAGGCCGGGCGAATCGTCAAATTCGACGCGGCCACCCCCTACATCGAACATCTCACCCGCGATGGCCTGATCGACCTGCAACCCATCAAAGACGCCGCTCTAACTGTCGTCGTGGACGCAATGTGGGGCAACGGCGCTGGCTGGTTCACCCGCCTGCTTTCGGGCGGCAAAACCCGCGTCATTGAAATCCACAACACGCGCAACCCCATCTTCCCCGAAATGAAGCGCCCCGAACCGATTCGCCCCAACATTGATGTTGGCCTGCAAGCCACCCGCCAGCACCACGCCGACGTACTCCTGATCACCGATGGCGACGCCGACCGCTGCGGCATCGGCGACGAAAACGGCGAATTCATCAATCAGCTGCGCGTCTACGCCCTGCTGGCCTACTACCTGCTCGAAATACGCGGCCAACGCGGCCCCATCGTCAAGACCCTTTCCACCACCACCATGCTCAACAAACTGGGCGAGCTCTACGGTGTGCCCGTTTACGAGACCGGCGTCGGCTTCAAATACGTTGCCCCCAAAATGCTCGAAACCAACGCCCTCATCGGTGGCGAAGAAAGCGGCGGCTACGCCTTCCGCGGCAACGTCCCGGAGCGCGATGGCATCCTGGCTGGCCTCTACATGCTCGATTTCATGGTGCGCACCGGCAAAAAACCGACCGAACTGCTGCAAATGCTCTTCGCAAAAGTCGGCGGCGAATACTTCTACGACCGCATTGACAGCCCCTTCAGCGGCGATCGCGCCGCCCGCGAGCAAATCATCCTCAATGCCAAACCGCAAACCATCGGCGGACTGAAGGTGACCGAACTCATCACCGTGGACGGCTTCCAATTCAAACTCGAAGACGGCGGCTGGATGCTCATCCGCTTCAGCGGCACCGAACCCATCCTGCGCGTCTACTGCGAAACCCGCCATGGCGACAAAGTCAAAGCCATCCTCGAAGACGGCCTGCGCATCGCGGGGATCCGCTAACCTCCAAACGGCGACCGCTCCCCGGTCGCCGTTTTTCCTTGCCATAAACAGGAGAAATTATACCCAAACGATAGGAAACTCCACATATAACGCTCTACCCAATAACAGGTATAATTCCCCCGCCTGTTCTACCCATGATCTTAACCGATACGCACTGCCACCTGGACCTGGAAAAATTCGACCCCGACCGCGAGGCCGTCATCGAACGCGCCCGCTCCGCCGGTCTGATTCGCATCCTCATTCCGGCTCTTCACTGGAATTCCAGCCTGGCCGCCGTTAAATTGGCCGAATCTCACCCCATGCTGTTTGCCGCCATCGGCTTCCACCCCACCGAACTGGAACAATGGGAGGATGCATCCCTGGAACAGCTCGCCCAGCTGGCAAACAGCTCCCCCAAAGTCATTGCCATTGGCGAAATCGGTCTGGACTATTATTGGGTAAGTGTCCCCGAACAACAAGCCCGCCAACGGCAAATCTTCAAAGCACAGCTGGAACTGGCCCGTGAGCTGAACAAACCGGTCATCATTCACATGCGCGAAACGAACGATGCCTGGGCTGGCGCGGCCTCGACCGATTTGTTGACCATTCTGAGCGAATGGCACGCCCGCCTGCTTGCAGAAAATCACCCCCTGGCACAGGCGCCCGGCGTCCTTCACTCCTTCAACGG
>JBMFPJ010000004.1:0-17406 GCA_049969175.1 Anaerolineae bacterium
ATGGTCAACCAGCGGCGCAGGTGTTCGTTTTCGGGGAAGAGTTCCATTATGGCGCGATCGGTAGCATAGATGTCTTCGGGGTCGCCGGAGAGGGCCACCCAGCGGAAGGGGCCTTTGCCTTCGCAAAAGAGCGGGCGAATGTAGGCAGGTACAAAGCCGGGGAACTCAAAGGCATCGCTCACTCCCCCATCGTAGGCGCGTTGACGGATGTTGTTGCCGTAATCGAACACTTCGGCGCCTTTGTGCTTGAATTCCAGCATGGCCTGGACGTGTTGGGCCATGGAGGCCATGCTCATTTCCTCGTACTTTTTGGGGTTGGTTTTGCGCAGTTCTTCGGCAGCAGCCAGTGAAAGGCCGGAGGGGATGTAGGAGAGAACGTCGTGCGCTGGGGTTTGGTCGGTGACCACATCGGGAGTCACGCCACGCATGGCCAGCTCGGTGTACACATCGGCAGCATTGCCGATCAGGCCAATGGAGAGGGGTTCCTGGCGATCGACATATTCTTCGACCAGGGTCATGGCTTCCTCCAATGTGTCCACGACCCGATCGACGTAGCCGGTATCCAGGCGACGTTTGGCGCGAGCGGGATCCACCTCGACGATCAGACCGACACCTTCATTCATAGTAATGGCCAGGGGCTGGGCGCCGCCCATTCCGCCCAGGCCGGCGGTGAGGGCGAATTTGCCCTTGAGTGATCCCCAGCCTTTCAGGCGGGCGAGGGCGCCGAAGGTCTCGTAGGTACCTTGTAAGATGCCTTGCGTGCCGATGTAAATCCAGGAACCGGCGGTCATCTGGCCATACATGATCAATCCTTTGGCAGCCAGTTCATCGAAGTGTTGTTGGGTTGCCCAGTGAGGCACCAGGTTCGAGTTGGCGATGAGAACGCGCGGGGCATCGGGATGGGTTTTGAAGATCGCCACCGGCTTGCCAGATTGGACCAACAACGTTTCATCTTCTTCGAGGTTTCTCAGCGATTCGAGAATGGTATCGAAGGCTTCCCACGAGCGAGCGGCCTGACCGCGTCCCCCGTAAACGACCAGGTCTTGCGGACGTTCGGCCACTTCTGGGTCCAGATTGTTTTGAATCATGCGATAAGCGGCTTCAATCAGCCAGTTTTTACAGGTCAATTGGGTGCCGCGCGGGGCGCGGACAATGCGAGAGGTGCTCATCGTGGCTCCTTGTGAAATGAAAATAGCCTCCCGGTAATTATACGCCGGGAGGCTATTCTAGCAGGCAAAAATCAAGAGGCGGAAGTGCCTTGTTCCAGCAATTGGGCGAAGTTTGTCCCCTTCAGACGGGCGATTAATTCTTTTTGGGCTTCACACCACACCGGACGCAAGGGGCATTCCTCGCTGAAAGAGCAAGAGCCATTCTCGCCCACGCACTCGTTCAATTGGATGGGGCCATCAATAGCCTCAATGACTTCCAGTAACGTAATATCTTTCGGATCACGTGCCAGGGTGACACCGCCACGAGCGCCGCGTGAAGTGTGCAACAGGCCAGCAATGGATAATTGCGAGATAATCTTTGCCAAAAATGAGGGTGGAATGCGTTGTTCTTGGGCTACCTGGCTGGTAGCAGCGCGTTGCTCACTGCCCAGGCGGGCCAGATACAACACAGCGCGGACGGCGTAATCAGCTTGGCGGGTAATTTGCATGTTTTTTTTCTCGCAATCTGATAATCTTTATCAGTTATAACGATTTTATTGTGCAATTGGTTACAAGGCAAGTGATAGAGGTCATGGAGAAAATATGACCTTTTACTCCGATTATGCCGCCAGCACAGCTTGCCGTTAGTTACGCTGGGAATGCTCTCAAGCCACCTTGCGCCCTTTGGGCATTTCGGGAGGCAGCAAGGCAAATTCCAGGGCTTGCTGAAGGGAACGTGCCTGCAAAATTTCCAGCTCGGCTGGCCAGTCGCTGGTCTGCACGGAGCGGATGGCCTTGGGCACGATGGCGGCTTTGAAGCCCAGTTTGGCGGCCTCGCGCAGCCGCGTTTGCATCTGACCGGGCATACGCAATTCGCCGGCCAGGCCAATTTCGCCGATCAACACCGCGTCGGCGCGTACCGGCGTATCGCGCCAGGAGGAGGCGATCGCTGCGGCGATTGCCAGGTCGGCAGCCGGCTCATCAATTTGAATCCCACCGACCACATTGACAAATACATCTTGTTCGCTGAGTTTGAAACCCACACGACGGGTGAGTACCGCGATGATCAAGAGCAAGCGGTTGAAATCCACACCGTTCGGGGTGCGGCGGGCGTTGCCGAATGGAGTGGGAGAGGTCAGCCCCTGGATTTCCACCAGAATGGGGCGCGTCCCCTCCATCGTCACGGCAATGGACGAACCAGGGGCGTGAATCATTCGCTCGGCCAGGAAAGCCTCCGAGGGGTTGGTCACCTCCACCAGGCCGTGTTCCCCCATCTCAAAGACGCCGACCTCGGAGGTGGCCCCAAAGCGATTTTTAACGGAGCGGAGCAGGCGGTAGGCCTGAAAGCGATCTCCCTCCAGGTACAGCACCGTGTCCACGATGTGTTCAAGGACGCGCGGTCCGGCGATTGCGCCTTCTTTGGTCACATGACCGATGAGGAAGACGGTGATTCCGCTGGATTTGGCCAGTTCACGTAATTGGGAGGCGCACTCACGCACTTGCGAAACCGAGCCAGCGGACGAATCCAGCTCGCTGAGATAGACGGTTTGGATGGAATCCACGATCAGCAAGTCTGGTTTGATTTCGTTGATGTGGTTGAGGATGACTTCCAGGTTGGTTTCGGTGACCAGCAGCAGGCTGGCGGGGAGTTCTTTTTGGCGGCCGCTAAGCAGGCGGCTGGCACGCATTTTGATTTGTCTCTCCGATTCTTCACCCGAAACGTACAGGACGCGCTGGTGTGAGGCCATTTCCATGGCCATTTGCAGCATGAGGGTAGATTTGCCAATGCCTGGATCGCCGCCGATGAGGACGATGGAGCCGGGCACGATTCCGCCACCCAAGACGCGGGCGAATTCGACCATGGGCAGGCGGATGCGTTCCTCCGCCTCGCCGCTGATCTCGCCGATCGGGCGCGGTTGCGAACGTCCGGTCAGGCCGCGCACCGCCGAGGGTTTGCTGACCGGTTCCTCGTGGATGATTTCTTCCACCATGCTGTTGAACGCGCCGCATTGAGGGCATTTTCCCATATAGGTGGCGGCTACGCGACCACATTGTTGACAGACGTAGCGGGTATGTGATTTTGCCATAAGGTCTTTCTCCCGTGCAGTTTCCGGCGCCTGGCGCCGGGCGTTCTCAGTATAACTGAAATTTTCGAAAGCGAAAATTTCTATCGGTTGGGAGACAGGCGGCCTCTCCATCCACATTTTGACGGCGCACGGGAGGAGCGATAAATCTCGCGGTACGCGATTGGGAAAGTCATGTTTTGCAAAATTTCTTTGTTCGACGTGGCGGGCAAGATGAGTATAATGCACCTACCAGTGGGTCATTTCAGCGTGAAACCGACCCTTTTACTTTTCCGGAGATAACATGCAGGTGAACCCTCGGCAAGGTGGAATGGCTATCTTTATGGCCGTGGCGGTGGGGCAGATTATTTCGGTTACCGGTTCAGCCCTGACGGGTTTTGCGCTCGGGGTGTGGGTCTACCAACGAACGCAATCTACCATGCAATATTCGCTGATTTTGCTCTTCACGATGTTGCCTTCGATTTTGATTGCGCCCTTGAGCGGAGCACTGGTGGATCGCTGGGAGCGCCGTCTCACCATGATTTTGACCGACAGTGGCGCGGCGCTGTGCACTGTGCTTATGGCAGTCTTGATTTATTTTGAGCGCCTGGAGGTCTGGCACATTTATGGGATCATGGTGATCAATTCCATTCTGCGGGGTCTGCAAACGCCGGCCTATCTGGCCTCGGTGAGTTTGCTGGTGCCAAAAGAGCAATTGGGCCGAGCCAATGGGGTTTTGCAGTTTGAGTCGGCTTCGACGTATTTACTTTCGCCGCTGATGGCTGGCTGGTTGATGGAAAAAATCGGCGTGGCGGGGGTGATGGCGATTGATTTTGCCACCTTCCTGATTGCGATCAGCATTGTGCTGGCGGTTCGCTTTCCCCGTCTCACCATTTCGGCGGAATCGAAGGATGAGCACGGTTCTCTCTGGAAGGAGGCGGTCTATGGTTGGAAATACATTGTCAGCCGCCCTGGCCTGCTCGGTTTGATGTTGCTTTTTGCTTTGGGGAATTACGCTAATCTGATCACGGATACGGTCTTGCCGCCCATGTTGCTGGATCGCACCACGCCGGCGGTGCTGGGAGGTGTCCTTTCGGCTGGGGGGATAGGAATGCTGGCTGGCACGTTGTTGATGAGCGTCTGGAACGGACCTCAACGGCGTATTTACGGCGTGTTGATTTTTAAAACGTTGGCCGGCCTGGCGATGATGTTGATGGGTATCTTTCAGCCCGTTCCCTTGATTGGACTGGCGGTTGTTCTTTATTATTTTCCCTTCCCGGTGGTCAATAGCTGTGATACGGCTATCTGGCAGAGCAAAGTTGCGCCCGAGGTGCAGGGGCGAGTCTTTTCCATCAAGCGGATGCTGGCGTATTCCATGATTCCATGGGCTTATCTGACCGCTGGCCCGCTTGCGGATCAGGTCTTCAAGCCGTTGTTTGCGGAGGGGGGGATGTTGGCGTCCACTTTGGGAGGTCTGTGGGGAGGCGGCGCCGGGCGCGGGGTTGGGTTTCTTATTTTCCTGATGGGGCTATCTATTGTGGTGATGAGTTTGCTGGCCGCGTTCAACTCGCGTGTTCGGAATATCGAAGAAGAGCTGTCAGATGCGATCTGAAACTAAAAAGGCCACCGCTGTCTGCTGTGGCCTTTTTTAGGAGAGGTTGATTTATGCCATAGGCGCTTCGACAATTTCCTGACGGCTGAGGATGATCTCGCCGTTCTCATCCACATCTACGACGACGGTGGTGCCGTGGGAAAATTCACCGCTGAGTAGCCGGTCGGAGAGAGGGTCTTCTACTTTCATTTGGATGACGCGGCGCAGGGGACGGGCACCCATTTCGGGGTCGTAGCCCTGATCCGCCAGGGCGGAGAGCGCTGCCGGGGTGGCGGTAAGGGTCAACTCGTGTTCTTTCAGCCGTTCCGCCACTTTGTTGAGTTCCAGTGAAACAATCTTCTGGATGTCCTCTTTGTTCAGGGAGCGGAAAATGACCACGGCATCGAGACGGTTGAGGAACTCGGGGCGGAAGGCCCGGCGGAGCGATTCGTTGAGTTTCTTGCGCATTTCTTCGTAGGAGAGTTTTTCTTCTACGGCTTCATCGCGCTTGAGCTGGAAGCCCAGGCCGGTCTGTTTTTTGATCATCTCGGCGCCGATGTTGGAGGTCATGACGATAATGGCGTTGCGGAAGTCCACCTTGCGGCCGCGGGCGTCGGAGAGATGCCCCTCTTCCATGATTTGGAGTAACATGTTGTGGACTTCGGGGTGGGCTTTTTCGACTTCGTCAAAGACGACGATGGAATAGGGGCGGCGGCGAATCGCTTCGGTGAGCTGACCGGCGTCTTCGTAGCCGACGTATCCAGGCGGTGCGCCCACCAGACGGCTGGCGGTGTGCCGCTCCATGAATTCGGACATGTCGAGCTGAATCGCGGCATCCTCGCTGCCGAAGAGGAACTTAGCCAAGGCTTTGGTCAATTCGGTTTTACCTACTCCCGTGGGGCCGAGGAACATGAAGGATCCAATCGGGCGGCGTGGGTCTTTCAGGCCGGCGCGTGCCCGGCGCACCGCCCGTGAGATGGCGACGATGGCATCATCTTGCCCGATGATGGATTTGCGCAGTTCCTCTTCCATTTTGAGCAGGCGTTGACTTTCTTCTTCGGCCAGCTGCATCACGGGCACCCCTGTCCACATGGAAACGACTTCGGCGATGTCTTCGGCGGAGACGACCGGGCTGTTGGCGCGGTCCCAGCCAGAGCGCAGACGCTCCAGTTTTTCTTGAATTTCAATTTCGCGCTCTTCCCATTCGCGCACTTCTTCGGGGTTACCCTCTTCCAGGGCCAGGGCGCGATTTTGGCGGGCCTGCCGCAACTGACTGAACAGGTCTTTGGCCATTTTGGCTGCGGACGATTTGTACATGCGCACTCGCGAGGAGGATTCGTCAATCAGGTCAATGGCCTTATCGGGGAGGAAGCGCTCGGTGACGTAGCGAGAGGAGAGATGGGCAGCAGCCTCCAGGGCTTCATCAGAGATGATCAAATGGTGATGTTCCTCGTAGGCGCTGCGGATGCCTTTGAGAATTTCGATGGTCTCCTCTTCGGTCGGCTCATCTACGAGGATGGGTTGGAAGCGACGTTCGAGAGCAGCATCGGATTCGATGTATTTGCGATACTCGTCCAGTGTGGTTGCACCGATGACTTGCAACTCGCCGCGCGAGAGAGCCGGTTTGAGGATGTTGGCAGCATCCACCGAAGAGCCGGCTGCACCCGCGCCGACCAGCATGTGGACTTCGTCAATGAACAAAATGGCGCCCGATTGTTTCAGTTCGTCAATCACGCGCTTGAGGCGCTCTTCAAATTGTCCGCGATACATGGTGCCAGCCACCAGAGAGCCCACGTCCAGCTGAAGCACGCGCTTGTTCAGCAACGGTGCCGGCACATCGCCTTCCACGATGCGTTGGGCCAGTCCCTCCACGATGGCGGTTTTGCCTACACCCGGTTCGCCGATGAGGGCGGGGTTGTTCTTGGTGCGGCGTGCCAGAATTTGAATGACGCGCTCGATTTCCATTTGGCGGCCGATCACCGGGTCGAGTTTCTTTTCTTCGGCCAGGGCGGTGAGGTCGGTGGCGAGTTGATCTACCAGAGGGGTTTTGCTGGCGGCGGTGTTGCGCTGTGCCCCCGCGCCCGCAGTTGCCGGAGCAGGGGTGGAGGCCGATTCGTTTAAGACGCGTCGCGTCTGACGACGAATTTGATCGACGGTGACGCCCAGGCGGCGCAATACCTCCACGGCCGTGCCTTCCACCCGCACCAACCCCAGCAGGATGTGCTCCGTGCCGATGTAGTGATGCCCCATGCGACGAGCCTCATCCACGGCAAATTCGAGGACTTGTTGGGTGTCGGGGGCCAGTTCGATTTTGTCGGCGCTAAAACGGCTTTCGCGAGAGGTGACGCGTTCGACGACTTCGCGGACGCGTTCTGGCGTCAGACCCAGTTCGCGCAAGACGCGCCCGGCCACCCCACCCTCTTCTTCGATCAACCCCAGTAATAAATGCTCGGTACCAATGCTGTTATGACGCGTGCGCTCCGCTTCTTGATGGGCGAGACTTAACACCCGTCGCGCTCGCTGCGTAAAACGTTCCATGCCAGCCATAGTTATTTCTCCTAAACTCAATACGACAGGAACTGTCGACTTTGATTTTACCAAAAAACGAGGGCGGAAATGGATTGGAAATTGATTAGAGTTTTCTTTGCCCCGACTGTGTTGCTTCAGCGATTGTCGCCCTCGCCGCCGATTACGCCACGTTGTTGACGATCCAATAACTTTTCCAGGTTGTGTTTGGCAATCTCTTCTAGTGATAATCCCAATTCACTGGCAAGTTGAGCCAGATACCAGAGAACATCGCCCATTTCGGCTTTGAGCGCCTGTCGTTCGGCCTCGCTGATGTGCCCACCTTTGTCGCGAAAAATCTTTTTGATCTTGCCGGCTACTTCTCCCGCTTCGTTGACCAGGCCCAGGGTGGGGTAGATCAGGGGGTGTCCAATAGCCGGGTAGAGTGCTGTGCGCCGCGATTTTTGTTGATATTCGTTGAGGTTCATACGCCCTGGCCATTCAATTCTCTGGCAAGCCGTCGCCAAAAGGCGTCTTTTTCGCCGGGGAGGAAGGGCGTGTAAAGGGCCAGGTGATCGGCAATGCCGCTGTAGCGTTCTCGCAGGGCGTCGGCCAGGTTGGCCTCGTCGCTGATCAGGCAAAATTCTTTCAGCATTTCGTCGCTGATGAGCATGGGCATTTCGGCCCATTCGCCTTTGGCTGCGTGAACGGAGAGCTTTTCGGCGATCTCGTCCCAGCCATGCAGGGACATGACCGCCCGATAGGAAGGTGTGGAGGCATAAAAGGCAATTTGGGCGCGGGCAAAGTTCATTTCTTCGGGCGTGGTGGCAACAAAGGCGGTGACCGAAACGGCCACATCTTGCCGCGTGCGCTGGCTCTTTTGGGCGCCCTCTTCTATCGCAGGGAGCAGTATCTCGCGCAGATAGCGTATGCTATGGAAGGGATGAACATGGAAGCCATCACAAATTTCGCCTGCCAGCCGCGCCAGGCCGGTATTGACCCCGGCAATGTAGATGGGAATCGGCGGCTTGCCTGTGGCCGGGGCGAATGGCAGAGGCCCAGGGTTGAAAAAGGGCGACATAAGGGTGATTTTGTAATACTCCCCGCGGTAGTTCAATTTTGTTCCGTTTTGCCAGCAATCCCAAAAGGCACGAATGGCCTCGATTTGCTCACGCAGTTTGCCTACCACCGATTCCGGCCATTCCATGCCGAAACGCCGTTCGATGTGAGCCTTGACTTGCGTGCCCAATCCCAGGATGAAGCGTCCACCCGATTGGGCGGCCAGGTCCCAGGCGGTGTAGGCTAGGGTGGCCGGGGAACGGGCAAATGAGACGGCAATGGCGGTGCCCAACTGCAAGCGCTGGCTGTGTTCGGCGATCAGGGCGCAGGGCAAAAAGGGATCGTGCTGCGTCTCGCTGGTCCACAGGCCGGCGAAGCCGATCTCTTCGGCGGCGCGGGTGATGGCGGGAACGTCTTTCAGGAACACAGGTGGCAAACTGGCGTCAAATTGCATATTTCCCTCCCGGGAGTTTTGAGGTTATTCGCTCAATAGATAGGCCAGAAGCCAGTTGGTGGTTGCCAGCAGGGCTTCTGTGTGGGTACGTTCGTAGTTGTGAGAGGCATCTACGCCGGGGCCAATGAGAGCTACTGCTACGTCCCCGCCGGCACGCCAGAAGGCCTCACCATCTGAGCCGTAATAGGGATAAATGTCGGTCTTATAGGGGATGTTGTGTTGTTCGGCCAGCGCACGCAGTTTGTTGGAAAGGCCGTGATGATACGGCCCGCCGCTGTCTTTCAGGCACAGGGTGGCGTGAAATTCGTCCGAGGTCTGTCCTTCGCCCACGGCGGCCATATCTACGGCGACCAGTTCGTGGACTTCGGCCGGGATTCCTGCCGATGCGCCGTGCCCCACTTCTTCATAGTTGCTAAAGTGGAAGTAGACCGTCTGCTGTGGGGTTTGACGGGATTCGCTCAGGGCGTGGATGGCGGCCACCATAGCGGCGACGCCGGCTTTGTCGTCGAGGTGACGCGAGCGGATAAATCCGTTGGTCAGTTCCACGCGCGGGTCGAAGGCAACGAAATCGCCGACGCGCACTCCCAGTTTTTCCGTCTCTGGTGCCGAGCGCGTGTGGGCATCCAGTCGCACTTCCATGGTGTCGTCCTCGCGTTTGGTTTCGTTCACTGCGCTGCCATAGACGTGGGAGGAGGCCTGACTGAGCAGGAGCGAGCCGCGTAAAATGGATCCATTGCTGGCAAAGACGCGGCAGCCCTCGCCTTCTACGCTGTTCCAGGCAAAGCCGCCGATTTTAGTCAGCTTCAGACGGCCATTGGCTTTGATTTCTTTGACCATGGCGCCGAGAGTATCGGCATGGGCAGTGAGGGCGCGGGGGGTGTTGTGGTGTTGGCCCTCCCAGCGGGCTACCAGCGCGCCTTTGCGGCTGCGGCCGAGTTGGAGAGCCGGGAATTTTCCCAATTCCTGCTCGATGAGCGTAATGGCTGCTTCGGCATAGCCAGTCGGAGAGGGGGTGTTCAGCAGGCGGACGAGAAAATCGAGCAGGTAATCGTTATCAATCGGCGGAAGGGACATGACAGCCTCGCTTATGGAGTACTCTGTTCAAGAGGTAAGCCTTCAAACTGGCTGATTTTTTCGCGCCAGTGTGCCGGAATGGGGATGGTTTTCCCCAGCCGGTAATCGTAGGTGACCAGGACGACCGTGCCGGAGGCCAGCACTTCTCCGCTGCTGGCATCTACCACGTTTTGTTCCATGGTCATGGATTTGTTGCCCATTTTGACTACCCGCGCTCCCACTTTGGCGCTTGTCCCCCAGTGTAAGGGGGCGTGATAGGTAATGTGCACATCGGCCAGGATGATGCCGATTTCCAGGAAGGATTGATTTTTGCTGAAGAGGCCGAGGTGAACCAGGTATTCCACCCGTCCCTGCTCAAAGTAGGTGAGAAATTTGGCGTTGTTGACGTGTCCTTGCGGGTCTAAATCCCCGTAGCGGACTTCAATGGGGTGATAAAAACGATATTCGCTCATGGGGCTGATTATACTAAAGACTGGCTTAGAAAATTTGTGCTATACTACTTGCCATGTCTTCGTTGATTCGCGCTTCAGAGATTGGCAGTTACCTGTATTGTCGCCGGGCCTGGTGGTATCGTCGCCAGGGGATCGAATCGGAAAATCAGGCGGAGATGGCTGCGGGCAGTGAACTGCACCGACGGCATGGTCGCCAGATATTGCGGGCGGGTCTTTTGCGGACGGTGGGCCTGATTCTGTTTCTATTGGCGTTTGTTTTGCTTTTGGCGGAGTGCACGTTGCGCCTGCTGCCGCCGGTGCCTTGAGGTGGTATGTTTTCCCTGATTGGGCTTCTTTTCTTGCTGGCCATCGTTTTCTTCTGGCAGGCGAGTCGTCAGCAAAAACGGGCGGGCCTGCCTGGCGGTCGGGTGATTTACACCGATACGCGCGGGTGGGGCAAAGTGGAGCGTCCCCTTTACCATGCGGAGTTGGGCCTCACCGGCAAGCCCGATTACGTGGTGGAGAAGAACGGGAAGATGATTCCGGTGGAAGTGAAGAGTGGCCAGGCGCCACAAGTGCCTTACGATTCGCATATTTTTCAGCTGGCTGCCTATTGTCTGCTGGTCGAAAAAACCTACGGTAAGCGTCCGCCTTATGGGATTATCCACTACGAAAATGGCGATTTTGCTGTAGATTACACTCCTGAACTGGAGGCGGCTTTGCTCGATGTGCTGGCTGAAATGCGGCGCGATGAGTACCGCTCCTCGGTGGAACGTTCGCATGAGCAGGCCGCCCGTTGCCGCGGTTGCGGTTTTCGGCGGATGTGTGATCAACGCCTGGGGTGAACAGGACGCATCGCTGAATGGGAAGGGTATAATTAGTTTACTATGTTCACTTCTTTTATCCCGCAACGCCCGGTAATCACCGCTTATCCAAAAGTCACCGAAGCGTATGCGGAGGCTGAATCCATTTCGGCCTATTTGCAAGAAAAAGGCTTGTCGGCCCCTTACGGTTCGCTTTACGATGAAGATTTGCGAAAGCGGGTCAAGCAAAAGGAGTTTGATCTGCTGATCGCCGTAGGCGGCGACGGCACCATGCTGCGCGCCGCGCAATTGTGTGCCCTGCCGGGGGTGCCCATTTTGGGAATTAACCTGGGCCGCCTGGGTTTTTTGATTCAAATTGATCGCCACGAATGGCGGGAGTACCTTGATCGTCTGCTCAAAGGCGAAGCGTGGATTGAAAACCGGATGATGCTGCGCGCCGAACACCTGCGGACGGGTGAAAGCATGGGCGCCTGGTATGCCCTCAATGAGGCGGTGGTCAGCCGTGGCCAATACCTGCGTCCGATTCGTCTCTCGGCGGTGGCCGATGGCCATGTGCTGACTACCTACGTCTGCGATGGTTTGATTGCAGCCACGCCCACCGGATCCACGGCTTATGCCCTGGCCGCTGGTGGCCCTATCCTGCCTCCGGAATTGCGGAATATCTTGTTGGTTCCCATTGCTCCCCATCTTTCGGTCGATCGCGCCGTGGTGCTGGCTGAGGGATCCTCAGTGAGTATTCGGGTAAAGAGTGACAATGCAGTTTTGAGTGTGGATGGGCAGGTGCCTATTGGGCTGGCAGAAGAAGATGTGGTGCTGGTGCGCGCGGCAGAGTGCACAGCACAATTTGTGCGTTTTGGTGATGCCGGTTATTTTTACCGCAACCTGACCGCGCACATGAATCAAAATCCTTCCATTGGACTACCTCGATGAGCGAGACTCTCTATTGCTATCTTCATCCTCAACGAGAGACCACCCTGCGGTGCAACCATTGCGAACGACCGATTTGTGCTTCCTGCGCAGTGCGTACCCCCACGGGTTACCGCTGCCGCGAATGTGTCCGTAGCCAGCAAAAGATCTTCAATACCGCCCTCTGGTATGACTTTCTTACCGGTCCGGTCATTACTATGATTGGTTCAGCCCTTGCCAGTGTGCTGGTCTCAATGATTGCCATGTTTACGGGCTTTTTTATTTTCTTCATTGCCGCCGCGGTGGCGGGGGGAGCAGGAGCCGCCCTGGCCACTCTGGCGTCGAAAGGCGTGCACAAACGGCGTTCGCGCGCATTATTTCTCTCATGTGCGGCTGGTGTGGTGTTGGGGGCAGTGCCGGTGGTTTTGTTCCTGCTCTTTTCGGGCGACCTTTTCGGTTTGATTGCTCAGGCCATTTATCTTGTCGTTGCCACGCCTACAGTGTATTCTCGCCTGGCCGGCATCCAGTTGTGATCTATGCTGACCGAACTTCGCATTCAAAACTTCGCTATCATTGATCGCCTTGAGTTGCATTTTGGCCCCGGCCTGATCATTCTCACCGGCGAGACCGGCGCGGGGAAATCCATTATCCTTGATGCGGTGGTCATGCTCATCGGCGGTCGCGCCGATCCGACCGTGATTCGCAGCGGGGCGGAGATTGCTCTGGTGGAGGGCACGTTCCACCTGCGAGGTCCAGAAAAAGAGACGGTGAATGAAATCCTGCAACGCGAGGATCTGCTGGAAGAGCCGGAATATGTCACCCTGTCGCGCGAGGTGCGCCGCGAGGGGCGCAGCGTAGCGCGGGTGAACGGGCGCGCCGTCAATGTTTCTCTGTTGCGCGAATTGGGCGCTTTGCTGATTGATATTCATGGGCAGGCTGAGCATCTTTCCTTGCTTGACCCGCGCGCCCATCTGGGTTTGCTGGATCGTTTTGCCGAAGTGACCTCTTTGCTGGAGGAGTATCGTCAATCCTATCGGGCTTTGCTGGAAACGCGCCGCCGCCTGAACGATCTGCGCACTTTACAACGCGATGCCGACCGACGACTGGAGATTTTGACTTACGCGGTAGAAGAAATTGAAGCCGCACGGTTGAAAGCCGGCGAAGAAGAAGAACTGCGCCAGGAGCGCGACCGTCTGGCCAATGCCGAGGCACTGGCTGAATACGCCCAACAGGCACTGACTGTGCTGGATGAGGGCACGCCCGAATCGCCCGCTGCCAGCGATTTGCTCGGGCAGGCGGTTCAGGCGTTGACTGGCCTGGGACGCCTGGATTCCAGCCAGGCCGAACTGGCTAACCTGGCCGAAAGCCTGGAAGAATCGCTGGCTGATCTTGCTCGTAGCCTGCGGAATTACCTGGAGGAGATCGAGTTCAACCCCAAACGCCTGGAAGCAGTGGAAGAGCGCCTGGCGCTCATTCATAATTTGACACGCAAATATGGTGGCAACATCCCTGCTGTTTTGGCGTATGCTGCCGATGCTCGCAAGCAGTTGGAAAGCATCACGAACATGGTCGAGCAAATTCAAACCCTGCAGACGGAAGAAGGACGCTTGCTTGAGCAGCTGGCACGTTTGGGTAAGGCGCTTTCGGAGAAGCGCAAAAAAGCGGCGGAGGTTCTCGGCAAGGGCATCGAAGGCGAATTGGACGATCTCAAAATGGCGGCTGCCCGCTTCGGGGTGGATTTTCAAACCCGTCCGGATGAGAACGGCCTTCCGATCGGCGATGGAGTGCGCCTGGCGTTCGATCAGAACGGCTTTGATCGAGTTGAATTCCTGGTGGCACCCAATCCCGGTGAGGGGCTGAAACCGCTGGCGAAGATCGCCTCTGGGGGCGAGACCTCGCGCTTGATGCTGGCTCTCAAAAATGTCCTTGCCCGCGCCGACCAGATTCCCAGCCTGATTTTTGATGAAATTGATCAGGGGATCGGCGGACGGGTGGGGTTGACGGTGGGTTATAAATTGTGGATGCTGGCGCGCAATCATCAAGTGTTTTGCGTTACCCATTTGCCCCAACTGGCGGCCTTTGGTGATCAGCACTGGCGTGTGCAAAAGCAGGTGGCAGATGGCCGCACTCTCACTCAGGTGGAAAAACTAGAAGGCGAAGCGCGCTTGCTCGAACTTGCCCAAATGCTGGGTGAGGTGGGAGAAGGCACTCTGCGCTCTGCCCATGAGATTCTGCAGGCGGCGAGGGAACGAATGAGCGGCGGTAAAAGTAGGAGCAGCGAAGAAGAACTCTCTACGATGTGAGAAAAAGATAATTTCCCGTAACTGTTCAGCCATAGAGAAAAAACGATAGCAAATGTCATTGTGAGTGGCGCCTTGCGCCACGAAGGGCCATGCTGAGGCTCGCCCGAAGTGCACTCTCCTGTCCTAACGAGCAAATCTGGCATTGGGGAAATTGCTTCGTCGTGGCGCTTAGGTCTCACTCCTCACAATGACATGCCTGAATAGATACCAGCAAAAAACGTCTGAGAGCGTGTTTTGGAATTCATGTTCCAACCACAGATGAACACAGATAAATTGGATTTACAAGGTAATTTCATCCCGTTTTTCTTCAGAATCAGTGTTCATCCGTGTTCATCTATGGTAAACCCCGATTTATAAAACACGCTCTGAGATTTATGGCGAATTTGTAATGATAAATAGGGGGCAGTCTGTCCACTACTTGTTAACTTGCCGCAACCTGATCGCAGCTATCTTATCTGAATTTAGCAAAATTCTACGCAAATCTACATTGACATTTGCCCCTCAGATTCATAAACTTCCCTAAAAAGGCGAGGGCAGAAACGCCCTCGTGACTTTTTCAGGTCGTATGCCGAAAGTTGTGAAATTTCGTCTGCGAGACATCGTCCCCGTAGGGCTTTATCTCGCACCACTTTTACACAAAAATCGAGATACTATCCTTTTTCAGCACGTATTCTTGCAAAAACTGAGGTGGTATGTTCCTGAAACGCATCCAATTGGGTCTGATTCACGTTGCGGTTGCCATGACGCTGGTTCCTATTAACAGCACGCTCAATCGTGTCATGATCAAAGAACTGGCACTCTCAGCCACCCTGGTGGCTGTGCTGGCCTCTTTGCCTTATCTTTTTTCTCCCATCCAAATTGCAATTGGTGCTTATTCCGATCGCCATCCTATTTTGGGCTATCGTCGCAGCCCCTATATCCTGGCGGGTTTGCTTTTGTGTGTGCTGGGGGTGATTCTTTCTCCCTATGCCGCGTTCCTCCTCAGCCAGGATTTGGGCACAGGTATCTTGCTCGCCTTGCTGGCTTTTGGCGCCTGGGGCTTTTCCAATGCCCTCTCGCGTTTAATCGGAACTCTGCTCAGTGGCGTGTTGCGTGATGGCGTGACGCAAATTACAGGTCACGCCTTGAGCGGTTACCTGGTAGTATTTTCCCTTGAAGCGGCCATGTTGTTGATCGCTACTCGCATGCTCAGCCGAATTGACGTTGAGGCTTTCCGTCGGCAGGCTGAGGAACTCTCTTTTGTCGAAAAAGTGGCGTTGGCCGCGGAGGGCTGATGGGTGAGAAATGGCTTTCTCTCAAAGATGCGGCAGACCTGCTGGGCGTGCATCCCAGCACGGTGCGATTGTGGTCGAACAAAGGATTGTTGCCGGTGCATTTAACCCAAGGTGGACATCGCCGTTATTTGCGTAGCGAAGTGGAATTGTGGGCGGCCAGCCGTCAATCTGTGGGGCCAGAAGAGATTCTACAATCGGTAGTGCGGACGGTGCGCCTGCAGATTGCCGATGGCCGTCTGGAAGCCGAACCCTGGTATGCCAAATTGGATAGTGCAGCACGCGCTCAATATCGCGAAAGTGCCCACACTCTTTTCCGTGGTCTGCTTGCCTCTTTGTCAGAGAGGGGTGATTCTGCCAGTGAGGCCCATGCCATTGGCTATGAATATGCCTCCCGGGCTCGTCGTTACGGTTTGAATTATGTAGAAGCCGTACGAGCCTTTTTGTTTTTCCATAATACGATGATGGAATCTATTTTGACTGTTTATCGCCAGGCAAATCTTTCTGTGCAGGATCTGTTGCCTAAGATTCACGCTTTCACGGATGCCATCCTGCTCAGCTTGCTCGAAACCTATCAGGCACTTGAAAATCACAATGGCTAAATCTCCTCGTCGTTACCCCCCTCTCTATGAGCGACTGCTGCCAATTGCCCTGGCGGTGATTGGTGTGCTGATGCTCATTTTGCTGGCTATGACTGTGGCGGTTGCCTTGCATTGGATTCGCTGGATATAGCCCACAATCTCAAAAATAGAAACCTGAAAACGCGGCCGTGATGGTCGTTTTTTCCACCGTTTGAATGTTCTGGGCGGCTGCTCACAGTTTTTTGCCGTATACTCACATTTTTGAATTGTCGGAGGTTTTTATGCTCAACACGCTCGTCCCTTTGACTTCCAGCTTGTTGTCTTTTGCCCTGGCTGTTTCCATGTTGCGCCGCTTTGCAGAGCGCAAAGGAATGCATCAACTGTTTTGGGGCATGGGTATGATTTTTTACGGCATCGGCGGCTTTTGCGAGTTCTATAACGGCGCTTTCGGTTGGAACCCGCTGGTGTTTCGGCTCTGGTATTTGTTTGGGGCTGTTTTGGTCGCTGCCTGGTTGGGCCAGGGAACGGTTTATCTGCTGGCCAGGCCGAAGTGGGCGAAAACGTTGATGGTTTTGCTGGTGCTCGGTTCGCTTTTTGCTTTTTATCGGGTTTTTACTGCTCAGCTGGACCCTACTTTGATGGCCGGCGCAGGGCAGGCCGGCAGCGAATTGAGCGGCCGTGCTATCGTCACCCCTGGCGTGCGAGTGCTTACGCCGTTTTTCAACCTGTACGGTACGCTGGCGCTGGTCGGTGGGGCGGCTTATTCCGCTTTTATCTTCTGGCGTAAGCGGGTTTTGTTGCATCGGGCCATTGGCAATGTTTTGATCGCCGTAGGGGCCATGTTACCGGCATTTGGTGGGCTGTTCAGCCGCTTGCAGATTCCGGGTGCGCTGTATTTGGGTGAATTTTTTGGGGTGATTTTGCTCTTCCTCGGCTTTTGGCGAGCCACCACGCCGATGCAGGAATCGGCTGCCTCACCGGCGACAACGGATTAAACCCGAATTTTGTGCAAACACTCTCGGTTTGCTTATTTTTGCGAAAAAGGTAACAGATCACTCCTGTCATTGCGAGCCGCTCCTTCGCTTCACTCAGGACAGGCACCTGCCCCCGTCAGGGGGTTCTGGTCTGTCTGGACAGCCTGGAAAGGATGTCCCACATCCTGCCCGAGAACCGAGAGTTACGCCGCATTCGTTGAC
>JBMFPJ010000005.1:0-3424 GCA_049969175.1 Anaerolineae bacterium
TTGGATGCAAATCAGAATTCGCGTCATTGGCTGCAAATCAGAAGAATGACGCTTGCCTGAATACCCACATTTGAGGAGAGAGAGTATGAAAAAAATTTATTTTTCCCTGGCGGTGTTGGTGTTAGCCACGCTGGCTTGCCAGCTTTTCAGTGGGCCGGCCACTCAGGTTCCTCCCAGCAACCGCACCATCCTGTATCAGGATGATTTTTCAGATTCTAACAGTGGCTGGCCAGTGACCTCCGATGCCAGTAAATCGGCCAGCTACACCGCCGATGGTCGTTACCAGCTCACCGCTCTGGAAGCGCAGCAAGACATTTGGGCGCATCCGGGTCAATCGTTCAGTGATGTTAGCCTGGAAGTGGATGCAGTTAAAGCAGGCGGCTCCGATAACAACAATTTCGGCTTGATCTGCCGCTTTGTGGATGATGGCAATTTCTACTTTTTCTGGATCTCTAGCGATGGCTATCAGGTGATCGGAAAATATCAGGGCGGTCAGGCGACTTTTCTTTCTGCGGAGAAAATGCAGTCCTCTTCGGCTATTCAACAAGGCGCGGCCAGCAATCATTTACGCGCCGATTGTGTCGGCTCTAGCCTGACGCTTTACGTCAACGGGACTCAGGTAGCCTCGGCCAGCGATACTTCCTTCTCCAAAGGGGATGTCGGCGTGATGATTGGCACGTTTGATGAACCCAATGTAGCCATTGCCTTTGATAATTTCGTCGCCTATCAACCGTAAATGAGCAATTGAACGACGCCAAAAACAAACATAGCGCAAGTCGCTAGCAACTTGCGCTATGTTTTTCCTGGCTCTCTGGGAGTTGCCGGCAGGAGCACAGGCATTAGAAAACTGCAAAAATCACTATGCCTGGGTCTCGGCTACCGTCCCTGTGACCTTGTTTTGCCCTCCGCGGATGGCAAAGAACACGGTGATCAAATAAGCCAGGTAGGCCAAAATTTCCGTTAGTGAGGGATTGCCGTTGTAGCCGAACAAAGCAGTCAGCAATTCTCCTCCCAGCGATTTTTCATTGAGGATGGGGTTGACGTCCCACACATGCTCAATAATGGCCGGAATCCAGCCCACCTCGTTGAATTCATGCACGCCGTGGGCAATCAGGCCGGCGGCGAAGAGGATCAACAACAGGCCGGTTACCTGGAAGAAGCGGTGCAAATCCAGGCGGACGGTGGTGGCGAAGAGCGACCAGCCCAGCAAAATGGCGGTGCCCAACCCTAAAAAGGCGCCGAATATGGTCTGAGCCGCATTGGAAGCGAATACGGATGCGGTGAGGAAAAGCGCCAGTTCAATCCCTTCGCGCAAAACCGCCAGAAAGGCCACGAAAAATAAAGCGCGTTTCCCAGCGGTATTCGCCGCACGATGGACATCGGCTTCCAGGTCGCTTTTCAAGGTGCGCCCGGCCTTGCTCATCCAGAAGATCATCCAGGTGAGCAGGATGGCTGCCAGTATCATGGTCAGCCCCTCAAAAATCGGTTCTGCCGTTCCCTCCAGCGCAAGGCCAAAGCGGCTGAGCAGAATAGCCGTGGCCAAGCTGATTGCTGCTGCACTGATCACGCCCAACCACACCGCCGGGCTGAGTTCGCGGCGGCGCATTTGGCGCAAAGCACCCAATACGATCCCGACGATAAGAGCCGCTTCAATGCCTTCGCGCAAAGAGAGTAAGTAACTTGCCAGCATATGCACCTCTTGATGGAATAAATTGGAGACAGAGCCAGTCTCCTTTGTTTGAAATAAAAATCAGCCTATTTCAGGCTGATTTGTTATAAAAATTCTATCATGCCCATTCGGAAATTGGCAATATATTTATCACTTTTTTGATAAATATTTGTCATCATAAATTCAGGACATAGTGTCACTTTCCTTTACCTTTGTGTCCCGCTTTACTGGCTTTGGCCACCCGGCGATAGGGAGGCATATCAATCACGTGCACCTGGCTTTTAGCGGCATCCAAAATTTTGTTCCACAAACCAGGGTAGTGGACGGCGAATTCTTCTGGCCTTAATGTGGAGGTAATCACCGTGGGCAGGTTGGCATAATAACGATAATTCAAAATCTGGTAGAGTTTATCCTCTGCCCAAATCGAACTGGTACCGCTCTCCTTCAAATCATCGAAAATCAGCAAGGGGGTTGTTTTAATCTCATTGAAACGGCGATCAAACGAAACGTCCGAGTTGGGGCGGAAGGTTTGCCGCAGATAATCGAGCAGATCGGCCACCTCCACCATCATGGCCTGCCCGCCCAATTCGATGCGGTAATTTCCAATCGCCGCCGCCAGGTGAGTCTTCCCGCAGAACGAGCCCCCCAGCAGGACGAGCCATCCTTCGGGTTCTTCAGCGAAGGTCACCGCGGCGTTGACCGCCTTGCGTAGCGTCTTCAAATCTTCGGCGGTCACCTTCACGCGGGTGATCTCTTTATCTTTGAATTTGTTGCCGAATTTGTCCTGCTTTTCCACCACAACTGTCGTCACTACTTCTTTGCCGAGTTCGTCCTCGCGCGTCTCGAACGTTTTGAACGTCATGGCCTTGATTTGCGGCAACGAAAGCATCGAAATGCCGGGATTACTCGTCTCGGTGGGACGGCGATAATCGGGCGCGCTGATGCGAATGTGTTTGACGAACTCCTCATCCTGTAAGCGCGAGCGGATGCGGCTCTCGATCTCATCCAGCATCAGGTTGGTCGTGATCACCGTAGGGAGCTTGTTGATATAGCGGTAATTCATAATCTGGAAGAGCTTTTCCTGTGCCCAGCCGGTCGCGTTTTGGGTACCAAAATCATCCAGCACCAGCAGGGCAGCATTGCGCACTTCCTCAAAGCGAGCCTCAAAAGTGGTTTCCGGGTCGCTGAAGGCGAAGCGCAGGCTATCGAGCAAATCGGGCACGGTGATAAAAAGAGTAGGGATACCCATCGAAACGGCGAAATTCGCAATCGCCGCGGCCAGATGCGTCTTCCCGCAACCGTATCCCCCCTCCAGCAACAACCAGCCTTGTGGTGCGCGCGCAAACGTCTCGGCGGTCTCTTTGGCCAGCTGCAAACTGTGCACGTCCTGTGGTGTCATAAATTTTGCCTGACGGTTGCCGCGCGGATCGAAGTTTTCAAACGTCAAATGACTCAAACGGTCAAGACGGCTCAGCGCAAACAACCGCTGGCGTGCTCTCTCAGCCAGCTCCGCGCTGCGGCAAACACAGGGTTCTAACCGCCCAAAGCGGGGGTCATCCAGGGGCACCTCGTAGCGCACATAACCCACCCCATGGCAATGAGGGCATTGCGGGTCACCCAGTGTCTTCTTCGTCGTCTCCGAGGTACTCGGCAAACTCCCCTTGGCGATACCGTCCGAGATCTTTGCCAATGCCTTGCTGATCTTTTCGGCCATTTTTTCCTTTTTCCTTCCACCGTTTTAAAATTGCCTCAACA
>JBMFPJ010000005.1:3434-16884 GCA_049969175.1 Anaerolineae bacterium
CAACATACTTCCAGTTTCGCACGTTTCTTGCCACGGCAATCTCAAAAGCCTCTTCGAACCACTCTGGCGGATATTCGCGCTCCGCCTCGCGCAAACGGTCGGCGATGAGCGGGGTGAGCGGTCCGATGTTTTCCTCATACAGGCGAAACACATTCGAACGTTCCACTGGCGGCAACGAAACGATTTTTGCTGGATTCACCCGCCCGCTTTCGACAGCCTCCTTGTTGAGGCGGCCGCGCGGCGAATTGAGGAAGAAGAATTCCCCCGCTTCATTCTGGACCTTTAGCAGGGTCCCGCGTGAAACGGCTTTTTCTACCCCCGCGGCGAATCCACCAAAATCTTCGCGCCGCAAAAAGCGAATCGGCCCTTCCTGATGCTCAATCCACCAGATAGCGTAAAGTGTTGCCCGCAGTTCGTCCACGTCTTCGATTTCCGCCAGCAACTCGCGGAAGAACGTATCGGGCACTGAAGTAAACGTTTCGGAGGAGGTGAAACCAGGAAAGGGCATTTTCATCTTGAATCTACTGCAAAAAGTCGTTTCGTGCAGGGCACAGCGTACCCCATCCTCCACTAGTCTTTCCCCTCCGGCCAAAGCTGCGTAATGTGTGATACGTATTTCGAGCCGATGATAGGGCAGGGGGGGCGCAGCCCGTTTTCCAGGCGAGTTGGAAATTGCTTGAAGGTGTGCGCAATCTCTATGGTCTATGGGGTGAGCTTTTGCCCGGAGTCATTCATTGAATTGAACATATTTGGTCGCCGCGTTTTCAAACTTTGCCAATGAGCTGCGGAAAATCAATTCCACACTGCCCACCGGCCCGTTGCGGTGCTTGGCGACGATAATCTCTGCCACATTTTGTCTGGCAGTATCCTTCTCGTATTGATCGGGTCGGTAAATAAACATCACAATATCGGCATCTTGTTCCAGGCTGCCGCTTTCGCGCAGATCCGAAAGCACTGGCCGTTTGTCTGTTCGCTGTTCCACGGCGCGGCTCAACTGCGCCGCTGCCAGCACAGGGACATTCAACTCGCGAGCCAGCACCTTCAGGTTGCGGGAAATATACGAGACCTCCTGCACGCGATTCTCCGTGCGCACATCTCCGCCCATTAGCTGCAGGTAATCTACAATCACCAGGTCCAGGCCATATTCCATGTGCAGGCGACGGCACTTGGTGCGCAATTGCAGCGGTGTGATGGCGGGAGTATCGTCGAGGAAAATTTTGGCATCCGAAAAGACCTCGATGGCGTGGGTGAAAAGTGGCCATTCTTCTTCCGTCAGGCGGCCAGTGCGTAAGCGTTGAGAATCGATGCCGGTTTCCTGAGCGATGAGGCGTTGTACCACTTGCTCATTGGACATTTCCAGCGAGAAGATCGCCACATGTTTTTTGTGGGTCAGCGCTGCATTCTTTGCTACCGAAAGGAGAAAACCGGTTTTACCCTGCCCAGGGCGGCCAGCGATGATGAGTAAATCCGAAGGCTGTAAACCCGAAAGCATCCGGTCGAGGTCAATGAAGCCGGTGGGGACGCCGAAGATGCCTTCGGGGCGTTTGGCCAGCTCGTCAATCCGGTCGTAGTAATCGCTCAGGACGGCGGAGATCGGCTGAAGGTCATGTTTGACGCGCCGTTCGCTGACGGTGAAGACGGCCTTTTCGGCCTCGTCGAGCACTTTATCTACGCCTGTCTCTTCGTTATAGGCCATCGAGGCGATCTGGTTCGCGGCGTGGATCATCTTGCGGCGGATGGAATGCGCCTCGACGATGCGTCCATAGGCTTCAGCGTTGAGTGAGGAGGGCACCTGATTGACCAGGGCGGTCAGGTAGGCCGGTCCGCCGATCTCGGCCAGTTGCCCGGCACGATCGAGTTCTTCGGAAACAGTGAGTAAGTCAATGGGGATGCGCTGTTCGTGCAGGCGCGTAAAAGCTTCCCAAATCCATTTCAGGCGGTGAATGTAAAAGTCATCCGCCGAAAGGAATTGGGCAACATCGTAATAGACTTCGGGGTTAATGAGCACCGCCCCAACAACAGCCTCTTCGGCCTCGCGGCTGTGCGGAATGCTCGGCGCAGTGGGGGCGGTGATTTTCTCATCCCCGTAGAACGTTTCGGGGGGAGGGGTATCGGTCATGGAAGCGATCAGGTTTTTTCCGGCGGGGGTGGTTCTTCGGGCTTGTCTTTACCTTTATCGTCGAGTTTGTCCAGGTCGAGTTTTTCGATAAAGTCTTCAAAGATGGAGAGGCGGTCACTGGAGACGTCACCGGGTTCGACCGGTTTGGTCTCGCGCGGGGCAGGCGCCAGGGGCATATCCTGTTCGGGTACAATCGCGGCGGCATCCATCACGCTGGGATGCACCAGGATGGGGACATGGGCACGCACAGCCAGGGCAATGGCATCCGAAGGGCGTGAATCGACGTTGATCTCCTGCCCGTTCATTTCGGCGACGATGTTGCCGTAGAAAATATCCTCGCGCAGGGCAACGATCTCCACCCGTTTGATGCGGGCATTCAGGGAGTGGAAGACATTTTTGAGCAGATCGTGCGTCAATGGGCGGATCATTTCGATCTCTTGCAAGGCCACGGTGATCGCCTCTGCCTCATACGGTCCTACCCAAATGGGCAGATACCGTTCCGCGTCGATCTGACGTAGAACGACCACCCGCTGAGGGGACATCAGGCTCACTCGAACGCTGTCAATTACGACTTCAATCATATCAGCCATTGCAAACTCCGTATCTTATTTTAGCATAATTGCTTCCAGAAACTCGCCTTGACTTTCTCTCGTTTCCGCTTATAATTGTCACCGTTGAACGACGTAAAAATCAAGTACAACATCGCAAGCGCTTGAGACAGAGCAGTCTCGGAGCGCTTGCCTTTGTTTGTCTCTTGCATAACGCACTTTGTTATGCGCGGGCTGCTTGAGAGCGAACTCTTATTTTGCTTCCGTAAGGAGAGAACGCAGTGGAAACCAAGGGACTGACTGCACTCCGTATTAGTCTGGCTTCGCCAGAAACCATCCTTTCCTGGTCTTATGGCGAGGTGCTGAAGCCGGAGACGATCAACTATCGTCGCCTGCGCCCCGAAAAGGATGGTTTGTTTTGTGAGGCCATTTTTGGCCCAACCCGCGATTGGCAATGCTATTGCGGTAAATACAAGAACCCCCGTTACAAAGGTATCGTCTGCGAAAAATGTGGTGTGGAGGTGACCCGTGCTGCCGTGCGCCGTGAACGCATGGGGCATATCACTCTGGCCACCCCGGTCGCCCATATCTGGTACACCCGTCGCATTCCTTCTTACCTGGGAATGTTGTTGGATATTTCCCGCCGCAATCTCGATCGCGTCCTCTACTTTGCTCAATACATTGTTACTTACGTAGATGAAGAAGCCCGTCAAAAGGCGCTGAAACGCCTGGAAGATGAGATTTCAGTCTCGGAGCGTGAGCAGGCCGCGGCGATCAACTCCCGCATCGCCGAGGTGAAGACGCGCCGTGACCGCATTCTGGCCGAAATTCAGCAAAAGCGCGTCGCCCTGGAGCAACTTTACGACGAAAAAATTGGCGAGCAGCATGAGCCGGTCGTCAAAGAAGGCCAGAAGCTCGAAAAACTCCTTCAGGAACAAATGGGGCAGAGTGCGACGACGGCGATTGTCTTTGAATCCAACGCGGAGACCATCGTCGCCGCTGGCGAGAAAATCACTGCCCGGCACATCAGCCAGGTTCAAAAAATTGTCCAAAAACAATTGGAGGCCATCGAAACGACCCTCCAGGAGCAAAAACAGCGTGAACTGGATGCTCTGGCGCAGGAGGCTGCTCGCATTAAAGCCGAGGCCGACCTCCAGATGGAGGCCCTGCGCAGTGAACTGGAAGATCAGTCGGCAACCTCGCAGAATCAAAACGCCCGCCTGCGCGATGAATTGCTGGAGCTGCGCCCCTTCACTTTCTTGAGCGAAAATCGCTATCGTGAACTACGTCAGCGTTGGGGGCAGGTCTTCAAGGCCGATATGGGCGCTGAAGCGTTCTACGATATTTTGAGCCGCCTCGACCTGGATAAACTGGCTCAGGAACTCTGGCACGAAGTGCGCACCACCAAATCCAAGCAGAAACGCAAGAAGGCTACCACGCGTCTGAAAGTGGTCGAAGCCTTCCGTCGCTCTGGCAACCGACCGGAGTGGATGATCCTGACCGTCTTGCCGGTCATCCCGCCCGATCTGCGCCCGATGGTGCAGCTGGATGGAGGCCGCTTCGCCACCTCCGACCTGAACGATCTCTATCGCCGCGTTATCAACCGCAACAACCGCCTGAAACGTTTGCTGGAGTTGGGCGCGCCGGATGTCATCATCCGCAACGAGAAGCGCATGTTGCAGGAAGCGGTTGATAGCCTGATTGACAACTCTCAGCGCGGGAAGGCGCTTTCGCGTCGCGGCCGCCGCGAGCTCAAATCCCTCAGCGATATGCTCAAAGGGAAGAAAGGCCGCTTCCGCCGCAACCTGCTCGGTAAACGCGTGGACTACTCTGGCCGCTCGGTGATCGTCGTTGGCCCGCAGCTGAAACTCTACCAGTGCGGTTTGCCCAAGACCATGGCGCTTGAACTGTATCGTCCTTTTGTCATTGCCCGCCTGGTTCAACATAACTACGCCGCCAACGTCAAAGGGGCGCGCCGCCTGATCGAGCGCAATCGCCCTGAAGTCTGGGAGGCGCTCGAAGAAGTGATCAAAGAGCGCCCGGTGTTGCTCAACCGTGCCCCCACCTTGCACCGCCTCGGCATCCAGGCCTTTGAACCGATCCTGATCGAAGGTTCGGCTATTCAGCTGCATCCCCTGGTGTGTACCGCCTTCAACGCTGACTTTGACGGCGACCAGATGGCCGTGCATGTGCCTCTCTCGCAAAAAGCGGTGCAAGAAGCCCGTGAACTCATGCTGGCTTCTAAGAACTTGCTGAAACCCGCCGATGGCGACCCGATCATTTCTCCGTCCAAAGACATGGTGCTGGGTGTTTATTACCTGACCATGAAGCATTCCGCTGCTCACAAGGGCGATGGTCGTGCCTTTGCCGATATGGACGAGGTAGAACTGGCTTATCAATTGGGCCAGGTGGATATTCACACCGAAATTAAATTGCTTGCTACCACCTGGTACAACGACCAGGGTGACCGCCTGCCGCAGCCCGAAAAACGTATCATCGAAACCACCGTCGGCCGGGTGATTTTCAATCGCATCCTCCCGCCCGAAATCCAGTTTGTGAACCGCAAGCTGGATAAAGGCGGCGTCAAAGACCTGATCGCCGAGGTCTATGAATTGTGTGGCCAGGAGCAAACTACCGAAGTCGCCGACCGGATTAAAGCCCTCGGCTTCGAATACGCCATGAAGTCGGGTACCACCCTGGCGGTGGCCGACATTACCATCCCGCCAGAACGGAAAGACATCATTGCCGAAGCGTTGCAGCAGGTCGAAATCGTCCAGCGTGATTTTCGTCGCGGCTTGCTTACTGAGCAAGAGAAAAATGAGCGCGAAATCGAAATCTGGCAGAAGACCACCGATCGCGTCGCCGAAGCGGTCAAGAAACACATGGACCCCGATGGCAACCTTTCAACCATGGCCACCTCCGGGGCAACCAAAGGTGGTTTCTCCACCATCTCCCAGCTGGCCGGTATGCGCGGTTTGATGGCTGACCCCTCCGGGCGCATCATCCCGCTACCGATTCGCTCTAACTTCCGCGAAGGCCTGACCGCCCTGGAGTACTTCATCTCCACCCACGGCGCCCGCAAAGGTCTGGCGGATACCGCTCTGCGTACCGCCGATGCCGGTTACCTGACCCGCCGTCTGGTGGATGTTGCCCAGGATGTGATCATCAACGAATATGACTGTGGCACGCGCGACGGCATCTGGATTCGCAAATCTGACGACGTGGCTGGCCAATCCATGATAGTGCGCATGTACAGCCGCCTGGTCGCCGAGCGGGTGATTGACCCCAAGACCGGCGAAGTGCTGGCTGAACGAGATGATGTGATTGACCACGAACTGGCGCGCAAGATCGCTGCTGCCGGCGTGACCGAAATCAAAGTTCGCTCACCGCTCACCTGTGAGCTTTTCCATGGCATTTGTGCCAAATGCTATGGTATTGACCTCGGCCGGGGCGATATGGTCGAGCTCGGTTCCGCTGTGGGTATCGTGGCCGCCCAATCCATCGGTGAGCCTGGTACCCAGCTGACCCTGCGCACCTTCCACACCGGTGGCGTGGCTGCTGGCGGTGACATTACCACCGGTCTGCCCCGCGTGGAAGAACTCTTCGAAGCCCGCAAACAACCCAAAGGTGAAGCCGTTATCGCCGAAATTAGCGGCGTGGTACAAATCCTCCAATCCGAGCGCTATGCCGATATGCGCGAGGTCAAAATCGTACACGCCGAGATGGTGCATGACGAATACACCATCCCCGAAGGCTGGAAATTCGCCGTCAAAGATGAAGACGAAGTCAAAGCCGGCGCCGTTCTGGCCACGCAAGACGAAGCCACCATCCTGGCTCAGCATGGCGGCCGCGTCGCCGTTGAAAAGAAAGAGCGCAAGATTATCGTTTCTTACGAACAGCGCGAAGAAAAAGTGGTGGAAATCCCCACCACCTCCCGCCTGCTGGTACGCGATGGCGATCACGTTGAAGCCGGGCAGCCCCTCACCGAAGGCTCGCTCAACCCCCATCGCATCCTGCGCATCCAGGGACGCGAGGCCTGCCAGCTGTACCTGCTGAGCGAAGTGCAAAAAGTGTACCGCTCTCAAGGCCAGAACATCCACGACAAACACTTTGAGATCATTATCCGCAAGATGATGAACAAAGTGCAGGTCACTCGCCCCGGCGACACCAAATACCTGCCGGGTGACCTGGTTGATCGCCTGGAGATCCGCCGCGTCAACGAACACATGCTGGCCGAGGGTAAACAACCCGCCAAATTCGTCGAAGTGTTACTCGGCGTCACCAAAGCCTCTCTCAGCACCGATTCGTTCCTTTCGGCCTCCTCCTTCCAGCACACCATCAAAGTGCTGGCCGGCGCGGCCATTGCCAAAGCCACTGATCCACTCTACGGCTTGAAAGAAAACGTCATCATCGGCAAACTGATCCCGGCGGGAACAGGCTTCAAACCCAATCGCTTCAATCAACCCCCCTCCACCGAAGCCGGCTCCTCCCAATGGACGGAACTCCCCGAACCCGCTGCCGGTGACTGAAATCCGCAGGGGCAGGCCCAAAACCTGCCCCTGTTTTCTTTCCCATGCTGCGCGCCCCCTCCAAAAAACCTGAAGGACAACCCACCCGCGGCAAGACCGCCGCCAATCGGCTGCGCCGCGTCGATAACTTCATCCTGCTCTACGAACCTTCGCTTCTCACCCGGACCAATGGCCTGTTCGCCCGCACCCTGTTTGTGGACCTCTGCTATGGGGCTGATCCCCGCACCACCCTCGAATCTGCCTCTCGTTTCCGCAGGCTGAACCCCACCTTGCCGATCCTCGGCGTGGAAATTGACCCGCAGCGAGTAGCCACGGCGCTCCCCTATGCCGATGAAATCACCCACTTTCGCCTGGGTGGCTTTAACCTTCCCCTGCTCCCGAGGGAGAGCGTGTGCCTGATTCGAGCCTTCAATGTCCTTCCTCAATACGAAGAAAGTGATTTTGCTCCCGCCTATCAACGCCTGGTGCAATACATCCTGCCCGGCGGCCTGATGATCGAGGGCACATCCACCCCCTTTGACCAGCTCTGGGCGGCCAACCTGGTGCGCAAAACGGAAAACGACACATGGAACTGCGAAGCCCTGGTCTTCACACCAATTTTCACCTGGGCTTTGAAGTGGATGAATTTCAAACGATCCTGCCCAAAAACTACACCACCGCGTGGTCCAGGGGGAAGCCATCTATGACTTCTTCGAAGCCTGGAAACGCGCTGCCGCCGAGAGCGTGGGACTCAAAATGTATGGCCTGCGTCAAGGGTTCAGCGCCGCTGCTCATGGCCTGGCCAACCGTGGCTGTAAAATCGCTCTTCAATCCAAATGACTCAGGCGCGGCTGGTTGATTTGGAACCCCCCCTTTTTCACTGCACTTGACTCTTCCCCTCTTTCCCCGTAAGATAAGCCCGGATTAGAACATTTTTTCGCCCAAAAACGAAGAGCGCCCTCTGCCGCCTTCTTTTGGCAAACCCTTTGGGATCCCTCATGGAACTTGGTTTTGTCCGCAAAATTGATATTGACCACGAAATGCAACAGGCCTATCTCGATTACGCCATGAGCGTGATCGTGGCCCGTGCTCTGCCCGATGCCCGCGATGGCCTCAAGCCGGTTCAACGCCGCATTCTCTACGCCATGTACGATATGGGGCTGCGCGCCGACTCACCCTACAAAAAATCTGCCCGTATCGTGGGTGAGGTGCTTGGTAAATATCACCCCCATGGTGACGCTGCCGTATACGAAGCCATGGCCCGCCTGGCCCAGGATTTCACCATGCGCACTTTGCTGGTGGATGGCCAGGGCAACTTCGGGTCCATTGACGGCGACCCGCCAGCAGCCATGCGTTACACCGAAGCCCGCCTGGCTGCCCCGGCCATGGAAATGTTGGCCGACATCAACAAAGAAACCGTAGATTTTGTTTCTAATTTTGATGATACGTTGACCGAACCATCTGTCCTGCCTGCCGCCCTGCCCAACCTACTGGTCAATGGCGCTACCGGCATCGCCGTTGGCATGGCCACATCCATCCCGCCTCACAACCTGGGTGAAGTGGTAGATGCCCTGGTGTACATGCTCGAAAAATGGGAAAAATTAGATGACATCAGCATCGAAGACCTGATGGCTTGTGTGCAAGGCCCCGATTTTCCCACCGGCGGCATCATTGTAGAGCAAAAGGGCGAAGAAGGCCTGGAAGAAGCCTATGGCAAAGGCAAGGGACGCATCACCATTCAGGCCAAAGCCCACATCGAAGAGATGGAACGCGGCAAAAGCCGCATCATCGTCACCGAATTGCCCTACCAGGTCAACAAATCCGCGCTCATCGAGCGCATCGCCGAACTGGCGCGCGAAGGTCACCTGGAGGGATTGGCCGATCTGCGCGACGAATCGGATCGTCAAGGGTTGCGCATCGTGCTGGAGCTCAGCAAAAACGCCGACCCCGAGAAAGTGCTGGCCGAGCTGTATCGGCGCACGCCCATGCAATCCACCTTCAGTATTATTTTGCTGGCACTGGTAGATGGCGAACCGCGCATGCTCACCCTCAAGCAGGCGTTACGCGTCTACCTGGAGCACCGCATCACCGTTGTCCGGCGACGCACCGAATTTGACCTGGAAAAGGCCCGGCAGCGTGCCCACATCCTCGAAGGGTTGCTCGTCGCCCTCAAAAACCTGGATGAGATCATCCAGCTGATTCGCAGCGCACCCGATGTGGAAACGGCGCGCAGCAAATTGATGAAGCGCTACCGGCTAAGTGAACTTCAGGCCAATGCCATCCTCGATATGCAACTGCGTCGCCTGGCCGCTCTGGAACGCAAAAAAATCGAAACTGAATACAAAGAGACCATTGCCCTCATCAAAGACCTGGAAGGATTGCTCAAATCGCCAAAACGCATGCGGGCGGTGGTGGCAGAAGATTTATTGCGCGTCAAGGCGGCGTATGGCGATCGCCGCCGCACGCAGATTGTCAACCTGAAGGGGGGAAAAGCCCGCAAAATGCCGCTCACGACCAGTGACCTGCTGCCAGCCCAGACGGTTTGGGTGGGAATCACCGCCGAAGGGCTGGCGGCTCGCACCCGGGACGATAAGCCGCCGCGGCCCTCCGGAAACGACGCGCCGCGCTGGCTGGTGCGTGCCAACACCACCGATGTACTTTATCTGGTCTCAAAGCGAGGGCAGGCAGCAGCCATTGCCGTGCACACCCTGCCCGAAGCCGAGAAACTATCCGCTGGCGTGCCATTTGACCGCATCTCCCCCTTGCGCGATGGGGAAGATCTGGCAGCAGTCTTTGCTTTGCCTGCCCGTCGCACCGATCTCCCTGAAGGGACTTTTGTGCTCACCGTCACCCGTGGTGGCATGGTCAAGAAATCCCCCCTCAGTGAGCTGCCCGGCCCTTCTGCGCAAACCTTCACCCTGGCGCGGGTCAACGAGAGAGATGCGCTGGGTTGGGTCACCCTGACCGATGGTAAAAAAGACCTCTTGCTGGCTACTTCGGCTGGCTTTGCTATTCGCTTCAGTGAGGAAGAAGTGCGCCCGATGGGGCTGATCGCTGCCGGCGTGAACGGGATCAAATTGGGGGTGGGAGAAGAAGTGATTGGGTTAGAAGTATTGCCTGCCGAGGGCGAAATCTTCCTGGTGGCCAGTGACGGCAAAGCCAAGCGGGTGGATCCGAAAGAGTTCCCCCCACAAGGACGCTATGGTCGCGGCGTGATCGCCTGGGAATTGTCCAAAGGGGTCCGGTTGGTGGGGATGGCCAGCGGGAAAGGGAATGCCGTGGTCACCCTGCATTTGTTGAAAGGCGCGCCCAAATCTTGCCGCTTGGACGAAGCACCGTTGCGGAAGCGCTCGGCAGTACGGGGCGAAGCGGTAGCCGAGATTCGCGCCGGTGATGCTGTAACTGGTATCACTGCGCCCTGGGCGCTGGAGCGTCTGATTCCGCTGAGCAAAGAAGGGAAAGGGACTCCAGCGGTCAAAAAGAAGGTAGCAGCCCCAAAAGGCGCTTCCCCCAAAAAAGATGCTTCTCCTGAGAAGAAGAGAGTCCCCGCAAAGAGCACGTCCGCGGGACGCAAGAAGTAGGCTACCTCTTTCTCCCAAAAAGTGCGGGGCGGCAAACCGTCCACGAATGGGGTCGCGAACTCCCACTCTCCCTTCTCCCGCCCTCCCCCTGGCCTCGACCGGCCTTTGCGGTATACTTTTCCCACTTCAACCATGCCAGTACCTGTTCTTCTTTTGAAAACGCTGCGCCAGTTAGGCCTTCCCTCGCTGGCTTACTACGCGGCATACCAGATTGGCTTGCGGAGTGGCTACTACCGACGGTTACACCCCACCCCTCCCACCGCAACCGCCTGGCGACCTCTCTTCTCCCTGCCCGATCGCCAGCAAATGGCCGCCCTGCTCGGTGAAGCCGGTCAGCGCGCTCTGTTGGCAGAGGCCGAAGAAATCCTGAACGGCTCCTTCCGTCCTTTTGGCGGCGAGCTGGCCCCTCTGCGGCTTGCGGGAGATTGGCCAGCCGTCCATTGGACCGAATTTGAACGCGGCGCAATCCAACTCAACGACGATCCCAAATGCATCTGGGACCCGGCACGCTTCGGCTGGGCTTTCACCCTGGGCCGCGCCTACCATCTGACGCAAGATTCCTGCTACCGCGAGGCGTTTCTCCGCTACTTTCACCACTTTATGCAGGCTAACCCACCCTGGCAAGGCCCTCATTGGATCAATGGGCAGGAAGTCGCCCTTCGCCTGATCGCCCTTCTTTGGGCCGCGCACGTCTTCCAGGTCCCGGCGAGCGAACCGCAGTGGCTGGCTGCCCTGCATACCCACGCCGAGCGTCTCCCCCCCACGCTGTGCTACGCCCGTGCCCAAAACAACAACCATCTTATCAGTGAAGCCGCCGCCCTCTACAGCGCCGGCCTCGCCCTCCAGCAACCCCACTGGCGCGCCCTGGGCTGGAAATGGCTCAATTGGGCCCTACAACATCAGATTAGCGAGTACGGCGAATACATTCAGCACAGCACCAACTACCATCGGCTGATGCTTCAGGCAGCGCTGTGGGTCAACCTGATTCGCCAGGACACCTGGCCCTGGGCCAGCACGCAATCCTTGCGACGCGCCTCCCATTGGCTTTTCTCTCTGCTCGATCTCGCCTCAGGCCAGACCCCGAATCTGGGTGCCAACGATGGGGCGTTGATCTTCCCCCTGAGCGTTAGCGCGTTTAACGATTTCCGCCCGACGGTTCAGGCTGCCGCCCGCGCCTTCCTGCAAAGCGAGATCACCCCCGGCCCCTGGGATGAGATGTCGTTATGGTTCGGCCTTTCGCCAGCGCCGAAAATCATCGCCCCCGAACACTACCTGAGCGACAACCCGCGCAGCGCGCACTCCTGGGCCTACCTGCGGACTTCCACCTTTCGCTCGCGCTTGGGGCATATGGATCAATTACACCTCGATCTGTGGTGGCGCGGCTTGAACATCACCCTCGACCCCGGCACCTATCGCTACAATGCCCCGCCCCCCTGGGACAACCCCCTCGTCTCCACGCGGGTACATAACACCGTGATGGTGGATGAACGTGACCAGATGTTACGTGGCGGGCGTTTCCTCACCCTGGATTGGTTCCCGGCCTATACGCGCCTCGCCCTTAGCCGCGACCCGCAGGTGTTGCAAAGTATCACCGCACATCATCACGGCTACGGCGATGTGGACCATGAGCGCACGGTGACGGTGTATGCTGATGACCGCTGGCAAATCATCGATCGGCTCAGCGCCCTGCGGCCGCACACCTACCGTCTACACTGGCTGTTCCCCGATTGGGAATGGACCCTGGAAGAGAGAGGGGGCGCGGCCCTGCTCACCCTGCACTCACCAGCGGGGTGGGTACGCCTGCGCCTGCACAGCCAACCTGCTTTGCCCGACCTGCTCAGATCGCTTTCGCTGGTGCGGGCAGGGGAGGTCATTTACGGGCAACGCACCGTCTATCCCTACGAGGGCTGGTACTCGCCCACCTATGGGCAAAAGCTCCCGGCACTTTCCCTGGCGCTCAACACGCCGGCGCGACAGAATCTCACTCTCATCAGCGAATTTACGTTTGAGTAGCCATGCACATTCTCATTATTCATCAGGCTTTTGCTTCTTTAGGAGAGCCTGGCGGAACACGCCACTACGAATTTGCCCGTTTTCTGGCCAGCCGCGGCCACCAAGTGACGGTCATTGCCAGCCCGGTCAGTTACATCACCGGTGCGCCGACGGTGGCCGCCAGCGTCGGCGTGGAAACGCCCTGTGAGGGAGTGCGCATTTTGCGTGCCCGGGTATATTCGGCGCATCACAGATCTTTTTTTCATCGCCTGCTGGCGTTTTTCTCGTTTATGTTTTCATCTTTTTGGATTGGCCTGGGCGTGCGCAACGTGGATGTAGTATGGGGCACTTCACCACCCATTTTTCAGGGAGTGACTGCCTGGGCGCTGGCACGGCTGAAGAGAGCCCAATTTCTGTTTGAAGTACGCGATCTGTGGCCCAAATTTGCTATTGCGGTGGGTGTGTTACGCAACCCCTTGCTGATCTGGCTCTCCGAATGGCTGGAGCGTTTTTTATATCACCACGCCGATCGGATGATGGTCAACAGCCCAGGATTCGTGGAGCATGTTCAAAGTCGAGGGGCGAAGCGAGTGACGTTAATCCCAAATGCGGCCGACCCTGAGATGTTCGATCCGCAACAGCGCGGCGAAGCGTTCCGCCGCGCGCATCAGCTCGAAGGCAAATTCGTGGTGATGTACGCCG
>JBMFPJ010000006.1:0-14116 GCA_049969175.1 Anaerolineae bacterium
GCCGGCCACGCCTGGGGTCTGGCGCATACCCTGCCCAACGGCGGTGATGATGGCCACCTCCTCGCTGGCCCAGATGCGGTCAATATCCCCATGGGCCAGTTCCAGGGCAAAGGTCTGCTCCAAAGCTGCCAGCACACGTTCGGCGGTTTCAGCCGGGATGGAAAAGCAAATGGATTGTTCCGAGGAGGCCTGGGTGATGAAAGGGACGCTGGTCCCGGTCGAAGCCACAGCGCCAAAGGCACGCGCCGCGACGCCTGGGACACCAACCATGCCGCGCCCCTCGATCGTCACCAGGCGCTGCTTGCGGATGGCGGTGACGGCCTGCAGGATGCGTCCATTCGTCTCGGCCTTCTCCTGCACTACGCGCGTGCCGGAGTGCTGCGGGTTGAAGGTGTTGAGGATGCGCAGTTCAATGCCAGCCTCGATCACCGGACGCACGGTTTTCGGGTGAACCACTTTGGCGCCATAATAGGCCAGCTCAGACAGCTCGCGATAGGAGATTTCCGCAATGGTGTGGGCTTGCGGCACCAGGCGCGGGTCGGCAGTCATCACCCCATCCACGTCGGTATAAATCCAGACCGCCTGAGCCGGCAGGGTAGCGCCCAGGATGGCTGCGGAATAATCCGATCCGCCACGCCCCAGAGTGGTGACGATGCCTTGCGGGGTGGCAGCGATGAAGCCGGTGACGATGGGGATGCGGCCGGATTCGAGCATCGGCCACAGATGGGTGCGCACGCGCCCGGCGGTGGCGGCAAAATCGGGATGAGCGTTCTGGAAGTGAGCATCGGTGACGATCAACTGTGTGGCATCGAGCGCTTCAGCGAGCAGACCGCGCGCCTGACAGGCCGCCGCTAGCAGCCGGACGCTTATCCGTTCGCCCAGCGAGGCCACGGCGTCCAGGGCACGCGGGGTGGCCTCCCCCAGCACAGCGATGGCGCGCACGAGGTGGACGAAGCTGTTGAGCAGCCGAATCACTTCCTCGTCGGTGCGTTCGCGGAGTCCGCCCGGCAACAGCGCTTCGGCAATGGCACGGTGACGGGCGCGCAGCTCGGCTTCCGCCTGCAGCACGGTTTCACTTTCCCCCGTTTCGGCTGCCCTCTGGGCTTCCTGCAACAGGCGATCGGTGACTCCGGCCAGGGCCGAGGTGACTACCACCAGGTTTGGCCATTCCCGATGCAGACGACTGATGATCTCGACGGCCTGCTTCATGGCATCCGCTGTGCCAACCGATGTGCCCCCAAATTTAATCACCAGCGTGGGTTTGCGCATGAGACCTCCTGAAAAAAATGACCCCGCCTCGGCGGGGTCAGGGTGGATTCGGGTAGGATGCTGCTCCACTAACAACAATCCATGCCTCCCGCCAGATAACCGGGGGAAGTCATGGTAGTGGTAGTGGTGCGGAAGGTGAACATGTTGGAGGGGTTTATATCACAGCGAGGAGGGCGTGTCAAGATCTGATTGAAGCAGCGACAGGGCTTTGTGAAATGCGGAAGGCAGAATAAAGGCAGAATGAAGTAATGAAAAATGTGAGAGGTGAGGAAATTATGCTGCGCGGGGAGGCCGTCCCCGCGCCATTCGACAAGCTCAGGGCAGGTGATTGCACAAATCAACGAACACTGGTGGGCAGCGTCATTCGTGACCCCGCTTCCAACGGGGAAGCAACATCGGCGTCGAACGTTGATAACGAGCATACGCTTCGCCGAATTCGCGCAATAACTTTCGTTCCTCAAAGCGGGCACCGATAAGAATATAGAGCGTGGCAGCCAGGTAAAGGGTCAAAAGATTGAGTGTCATCGCCGGCGTCAACCACAGGAAAAGCAGGCCAGCCGTATAAAGCGGATGGCGCACATAGCGATACAGGCCAGTTACCACCAGAGAAGGCGGTTTTTCTTCCTCAATGAGCTGGCGTACTCCGGCAAATGAAAGCGGCCCAGTTTGCAGCACTCCTATCAGCAGCAAAATCGCGGCAAGGCCCTGCCCAGTCAGCATGAGCAGGCTCCAGGGCAGAGGCGCCTGGTAAAGGGGGCGATCTGGCAAAACAACGGTTAACCAGAGAATCGGCAGAAAACTAATGACGGAAAAGCCGTTATACACCAGGCGGTAGAAGCGCATGATGCCTGAGCCCAAGTAACGCTGAAAAAAGGATTTGACGCTCAACGAAGCAAGAAATGAATGCACTGCTCCCCAAAGCGCCATGGTCAGAATCAAAATCAAAACACTGTTCACCCTTCCTCCTCGGAAGATGCCTGTGAGGCTTCCATCAGGGCTTCTACGGTTAAGTTAAAAGTGTGACCAGAATCGTCTGTAAAATACGCCCCTTTCGGTGAAATTCGCCATAAATCGAATTCGCTCAAGTTAAATCTTTTTTGCGCCTGCGGAAAACGGGCAAGATACAGTTGTTTGGCCAACATATACCCGGGTACGCCGAGGGGCAAGATCTCAGCACTGCCGCGAAGAGAAAGGCGCGCCAGCGTTTGAGGGTCTGCGCGGCCATCATCTGTTTCGGCAATCAGCAAACCCAGGCGCGGTTCTTTTTGCAAATCAATCGCATGGAGGGAAAGGCGATTGAGATGGAGATAAAACGCCGAGAAATCGTTGGCTGGCGCAAAGGTGACCAGCGTAGCCTGAGGCAGATCCTCGCTTAAAGTTGCCAGGGTTGCCAGCCGGGTGGAGAGAATGAGCCGGGCAAGTAATTTTTGCGTTTCGCAATCCATTTACTTTTGGCGTCTCCAGCGGCGTCAGCGATAGTATCTCATGGGTGCGGGATTCATCTCGCAGTACGAATTTCCACAATTTTCGGCATACGACCGCATCATCTGGCGATGACAGCGGTCTTAATCCCCCACAGGAGGGTTATCCAGGCGGACGCCATGGCCGCGCACGGTTTCAATATACCGATGGGTGGGATCGAGTTCTGCCAGACGGTCGCGCAAACGGCGGATGAGCGCATCAAGTGCCTGCTCGGAAACGCCCTCGGCCTGCTCCTCGCCCCACACCGCCGTCACTAAATCGGCGCGTCCGATCACCTGCCCCTGGTTCTCATAAAGCAGCCAGAGCAAGCGAAATTGCTGGGTAGAAAGAGGCGGTACCAGCTGTTGCTGATTAATCCACACCCGGCGTGATTTCTGGTCCATCATCAGGCGACGAGGGCGCTCGGTGCCTTCGAGCAATGGCATGGTCGCATCCGAGGTCAGAAATAAAAATTGTTGTGCAAGGGCAATTTCCAGCAAATCCCCATCTTGAAGCATCACGGGGGTGGTGAGAGCTACTCCATTGTGGTGGGTGCCATTTTTGCTGCCGAGGTCTTCCAACATCACCCCTTCAGGCGTGGGCGTCAGGCGGGCATGAAAACGAGAAACCTGGCGGTTGGGGATGACCACGTCACAACTTGGTTCACGCCCGACAACCAGGGTATGATTCAACGTCCAGCGCTGCCCTTTCAGCGGTCCCTCTTGAGCAATCAACAACGGATACTCTTCTTGTTTCAAATCCATAGTAGAACCTCCGCAGCACCCACTGGAATCAAAGAGACACAAATCCTGCCAGCAAAGACGTTTATAATATAGCAGAAAATCGCTATTCTGTGCAAACCTGACGCCGAAAAGAGCACAGAAGTTATGGATCAAAGGAGAAGAGTGCCCCTGTCCCTGAAAAAAGGGGAAGTGCTGCGCGGCCGGTATCGCATCCGCGAACGCATCGGACAGGGTGGTATGGGCAGCATCTATCTGGCTGATGACATCCGCCTGGAAGGCCGTCTATGCGCCCTGAAAGAAGTTGAATACGACCGCGCCCTGCCGCCTAAAATTCTGGAAGAGGCCCGCCAGCAGTTCCTGCGCGAGGCCACTGTTTTGGCGCGCCTGGATCATCCTAACCTCCCCAAAGTTTCTGATTTCTTCTCCAACGGCCCGCGCGATTACCTGGTGATGGATTACGTGCCGGGGAAAGACCTGCGCGAATTAATGCTGGAGGCGCGGCGGAAAAAAATCTTCCTGGAAGAGCAGCAGGTGCTGGGCTGGGCCAGTCAGCTGGCCGATGCCCTGGCTTACCTCCATCATCAGGAGCCGCCCATCATTCATCGGGACATCAAACCCAGCAATTTGAAAATCACTCCGCACGGTCTGCTCAAGCTGGTGGATTTTGGCCTGGTCAAGATTCTCGCCCCCGAAGAAGTGACCATTACTATCATCCAGGGACAGGGGACAGCGCTTTACACTCCCCTGGAACAATACGGTGGCGACGATACCCACACCGATGTGCGCGCCGATATTTACTCCTTCGGGGCTACTCTCTACCATTTGCTCACCAACGAGCCACCGCCGGACGCGCGGCGGCGTTTTCTGCAACCCGATTGCCTGATTCCCCCCCGCCAGATCAACCCGGCGATCAGCCTGCGCACTGAGCGAGCCATTTTGTGGGCCATGGCTCTGCATCCCAACGAACGTCCGCCTTCCATCGAGGCGCTAAACGATGTCTTGTTCGGCAGGCGCGATTTTTCCACCGGCCCGCTACCCAAACGGATGAAACGACGAACCGCCTGGGATGTGCTCGCTCAGGCGCCCGAACGTTTGCTCATGCTTTTGGCCGGCGGATTGTTCCTGTTCAGCCTGATAGTGACATTGACCCGTTAATTCGCTGAGACCAGAGCCAGCCAACTCCCCAACCCAGTCCCTCTCCCAGGATCGTCAAAAGCAGAATGCCCCAAACGCCGTTGTGTCTCGTCCACGCCTGGCTGCCAGGCAACCCCAACGCCAGATAGTTATAGGCCAGCAGGCCTCCCAGGGCAGTACATAATCCCCAGCGAACGCCAGCGCGCAAGTCTGAAATGGAAATTCCAACCCAATAGACCAGCCAGGCGCCGCCCAACAAAGCGACCATGGTCAACAGCCAGGCGCGCAGGCGCGGATAACCTTCAGGCGTGACAAAACCATCTTCGGAGGGGGGCGGTGTCACCTGCGGCGTGGGCAGAACGGTTTCGGTGTGTGCCGGGACAATCACCGTCACCGCCACCGGCCCTCCGCCAGAAACATCCAGGCGTAACACTTCAGAAACGTTAGCCGGCTCACTGGCAGCCTGGATTTCCAGGAGACCGGGTTTGTCCAGGCCAAAGGAAGCACGTGCCACCCCTTGCGTGGTCACTGTTTCGACCTGTTGCAGGATCCCGCCTCCCTGACCGGTCAAAACCATCGAAAAGCGGACAACCGTTCCATCGGGCACAGGGTGTCCGTTATGGTCTTGAATCACGCCGGTTCGTACGGCAATGGTGTCGCCGATTTTGAACAGGGGGATAGGAGTCGGCTGGGGGGTGGTAAACGCGCTGCTGGGCGTGGCAACCGGCGGCAGGTCCAGAAAGAGCGGGATGATTTGATCCGGATCGGGGGCAGTTACTTTGATCAGATCATAGCCCATGTTGGAAATGGAAACCGGCGAATTCCCCAGCGGAGTCAATTCCTGGAAAAGCAAACGGGCAGCGACATCAATAAAGGGCGGTTGTTTGCTGTAAAGAGCATAGAAGGCCGATAGCTTGGAGATGTCGGTCGCGTCCAGGTAATAGGGAGCCGTCAGGGAAAAGAGAATCAGGCGTTTGTCGCGCAGGAGTTCGCGGCGGTCGGTCAAAAAGCGCCTGATGAGGGCAGGCTGCCCATGTTTGGCATCGGCCAGCAGCAGAACCACCCAATCGGCGTGTTGTAAATCCCCTGCGATGTTTTCGATATTTGCCCCATCCAGCCATTGTTGCAAATCGGAAAACGAATACGAACTCAGGCGGAAAGGGTTGATCTGGTTGTTGTTCTCCGTGCCATACAGGCGAATGATGGCATTTTGCAGAGCATCTTTGGTCAGGAGCGGCTGAAGAGGACAATCACTGCACTGGGCTACTGAAACCGTATCGGTGAGAAATACCAGGCGTTGGCGCACTTCCGGCGGAGAAGGCAGCACATTGGCCAGGTCCGCCAGGTTAGGGCTGATGAGGGTGGCGGCACGGCGCGCTACATTGAAGGTGACATCGCTGGCCTGCCCAAGGTGGCCCAAACGGTCTGCAGGGGTCAACACACTGGCCAGAGTAAAATCGTGATAAAGGCGATATTTGACGTTCAAAATACGGAGCACGGCAGCATCCACGCGTTGAGCAAAGGCCGGGTCTTCGCGATATTTTTGGGCAAAGAAATCCAAAATTCCGGTGACGGTAATGTACGGATCGGTCAACTGGTTGGAGACAATCTTCCCCAGGTACAGCAAATCATTGCCCGCCAGGAAGGCATCCCGCGCCACGGTGCGCGCCGAGAAAATCTGCCCACCTTGGGTGTAAAAATCATAGACGGCGCGCGTGCTCAAATCGTCACTGAGCATCAAGCCGCCCTTTTCTCGCCAGGCAACAAATTGTGGCAGTTTCAAAATGAGTGAAAGCGCCTGCGGATCAAAACTGACCGGTCGGGTGGTAGCGCGGATATTTCCCTGAAAGCCCTGATAGCGGATATGAGAGACTAGCAAGCCATCCGCCATGGCCTCGGCAGAAGGGGCATTGCCGGTCACGGCGAAAAAGGGCGCCAGTTCAATTTGCTTCAACTGCTCCAGCGATTTCCGCACCGTGGAGATTTCCTCCTCTGGTGAGCGATCCGAGCTGCCCCGGCCAGGGAAGTGACGGGCGATCACCGCCAGGCGACCATTGCTGCCATTGTGCAGCCCGGCAATGTAAGCGCGTCCCATCTCACCCACCCAATAGGGGTCACCGCCAAAAATGCGTGCGCCCATATCCCCAGCGGCGGATGGATTGGGCGTATCGTTAACATCCAGCGACGGTCCCAGATACAGATTTACACCCAGCGTAGAAAGTTCGCGCCCTAAAACCTGACCCACCTCTTTCGCCAGAAGCGGGTCCCAGGTGGCACCGATGGCCATTTCAGAAGGCAAAGGGGTGAGGCCATCCAAAATCTGGTCGCTGGGGTAGCCATCTCCTTCTTGGCTGAGCGCAACAAAAAGCGGTACATAAACATTGCGGACTTCCTTCCCACTGCGCGGGTCCACGGTTGTCGTGGTGGCGTCCCATGCAACCCGCTGCAAATCCTGAATCAGGCGGTGGGCTTCGGTCAGCGTATTGGGCGCGGCGACAAAATTATCATTGGAGGCCAACAAAACCACCCCGCCCACATGATATTGAGCGATCAGGTTATAAATTTGCGATCCGGCGCTGACATCCGTTCCTTTGAACGTCACTAGGAACAATTGTCCCACCCGTTCTTCCGGACTCATCGAATTAAACACCTCGCGCACGGCAGGCGGAGTCCCCCCCTGGGCGCCCACAATGGATAAGGGAGCAATGGCACCCAGCAACAAAGCGGCCAGCAACAAAAATGTCAGAAGACGCCCGATCTTCATCCCTCGCCTCCCCGGCGTTCCACGATTCTCGCGTGGACTTCAGGCTGGATGTTCCCCCCCGAAACGATCGCCACCGCCGGACGTTCCACCACCTTCCCCGAAAGCAAAGCCGCCAACGTCACCGCGCCCGAACCCTCGATTTTTTCGCCGAATTCGCTCCAGGCAAAGGCAATGGCGCGGGCAATTTCATCTTCGGAAACCAGGATGATCTCATCCACAAAGGCGCGCACCAGTGGGATGGTCAGCGAACCGTCTTCCACCGCCCCAGTCAGGCCATCGGCCAGGGTGGGCAAATCGGGCACGCCTTCTTGGGAGCCATGGTAAAAGAGATGATACATAAACGGCGAAGCCTGTGCCTGGACCCCAATCAAACGCGGGCGAGGCTGCAAATTGAACCCGGTCAACGCCGCGCCGATGCCGGCAATCAACCCGCCGCCGCCCACCGGCACCAGCCAGCACGCCGGCGGCTCTTCCTGGGCAGAGCGAGAGCGCAAATCCTCCACAACTTCCAGGCCAATCGTGCCCTGTCCGGCAATCACCTGCCCGTCGTTGTAAGGCGAAATCCAGGTCTTTTGTTGCGCCAGGGCATAAGCGCGCCCGGCAGACTCGGCTTCGGCATATCCGCCTGGCACCACATGCACCTCAGCGCCCAGCGCCCGCATGGCTGCCACCTTCAACGGCGAGGCATTTTCGCCCACAAATACTTCCACATGGGCACCACTGCTCTGCCCGGCCAGCGCCACTCCCTGTCCATGATTGCCCGCCGAGGCAACCACAATCCCCACTTCGCGCTCCCACGGCTCCAGCAAGAGCACTTTATTGAACGCCCCACGCGCCTTGAATGAACCGGTGACTTGCTGATTTTCCCATTTGATAAAGACACGACGCCGCGCGTCGTAGGTCAACGGCGTGCGGCGAATGTGCGCATCAATACGGACTTTGGCTTGCTCCAACCATTCGAACGGAATCACGCCCCCCTCCCCAGAGCGCGAACTGCCATCTCCGGATCGTCGGTAAAAATACCGTCCACTCCCCATTTTTGCAGGCGCTGCACTTCTTCCACGGTATTCGCCGTCCAAACATGGATGCGTCGCTTCAGGCGATGAACGCTATACACCTGCGAGGAGTTGACATTGGAAATATGTGGATGAAGGGCAGCATAATCGCCGAACATAAAACCGAAGGAGCGCGCCCAGGTCCCCATCCAGCCGGGCAGCGCCAGCAAGCCACGCGGCACTTCCGGCAGGAGATGGGCCGCCTTTTTTAGGTTGCGCGCCAGAAACGAGGAGAAAATCACCCGTTTTTGCAAACCGTGTTTTTTGACCAATTCGCAAACCTTTTCCACCAGAGCATCACGGGGCGTCGCGTAGTTGGTCAGTTCCACATTGATGATGCCCTTTTTGCCCACCAGTTCAAAAACCTCGCTGAGCAACGGGATTTTGGCGCCGCGGTACGCTTCCGAAAAATAACTACCAGCATCCAGATCGCGCAATTCGGCCAGAGTCAGGTCTTTCACCCGGCCATGTCCATTGGTGGTACGATCAACTGTAGGGTCATGAATGACCACCACATGACCATCGGCGCTTAGTTTGGCATCCAACTCGATGCCATCCGCACCTTTCTGATAAGCCAGCAAGAAGGCCTCCAGCGTATTTTCCGGCGCATGGGTGCAATCGCCGCGGTGAGCAAACAGGATGGGATGGGGGAATTGTTCAAACATGGCAGCCACTAGAGTTCAACAAAGTAGGATTGCGCGGCACGATCGAGCAATTCGCGGGTCATCGCCGGCTTGACGGATAAATACGAGGCAATGTCAAGGATCTGATCACACAAATCGCGGGGGTGAGAAGCGCGCAGCTTACGATTGCGCTTGATATACCATTCCTGCAACAGATACGCCAATCCCTGATCGCTGTATTCGACCTTTTTATCCGCGGCCACGCGACGGAAGATCTCGCGATACTCTTCATAAGTGGGATCGCCGATCTCGATTTTGTGGCGCAAGCGCCGCAGGAAGGCTTCATCTACCAGGTCTTTCGGTGGGAGGTTGGTCGAGAAGACGACCAGTACATCGAACGGCACCTCGATCTTCCGTCCAGTGTGAAGCGTGAGGTAATCCACCCGATTCTCCAGGGGCACAATCCAACGGTTGAGCAGATCGCGCGGGCGCACCTGCTGGCGACCAAAGTCATCAATCAGCAAAATGCCGCCATTGGCTTTCACCTGGAAAGGCGCTTCGTAGTACTTGTGGGTATCATCAAATACCAGATCGAGGCCCTCCAGAGTCAGCTCACCACCGACCACGATGAACGGGCGGCGAATCTTCACCCAGCGCGGATCACGCCGGGTACTGGCGCGTAGATTCCCGGTAGTTGTGCCATCGCCTGTTCCTCCCGATGGTGCCAGCTTGTGGCTGACCGCATCGTAGATTTTGATCACCTGTCCATCTACATAGACAGCATAGGGGATATACATCGTCTGGCTGAGGATCAGGTTACCGAAGGCGCGGGCGATGCTGGTCTTACCATTGCCGGGTGGGCCATACAGGAAAATGGAGGTACCCGAATTAAGCGCCGGCCCTAAACGCTGGAAGGTCGCCTCGGAAATGACCAGCTGCGAGAGGATCTGGCGCATGGAACGCGTCGTAACGGTCATCCGCCCGCTCTTCTGGCGGCGAATCGCTTCATTGTACGTTTCAAACGGAACGGGCGCCGGGCCGGCATATTGGCTGCGTTCCAATGCCTCGCGCGCCCGGATGATCCCCGCACCGGTGATGCCATAGGTGTAAGCACCTTCGCCCAGGCCCCCCTGCGAGGAGCGTACCTCAATCAGTTTTTCTTGCTTCAGGGCGGCGAGGATCTGATCAACCACACCCGCAAAAGGCAAACACATTTCCTCGGCAATTTTGAAGCCGGTCAGATAGCCGCGAAAATATAAAATTTTTAAAGCCAAATCCTGCAACCACAGGAAGGAAAGACCAGTATCTTCCAGGCTATTCACCTGGGGCGGGGTAAAAGCCGCGGCTGGAGCAGCAGTTTGGGGGTAGGGTACAGTCATGGCGCCTCCCGATCAAATGAAACAATGAGTAAAAAAACTAAATTGCAGCCCTGAATAATGATAAATACCTGCCTTATCACATTCCGTTGACTGATTATACTGCGAGTCCCAAAGCGAACGTCACCACTTTCGCTTATAATCCGGGCACTATGAAACTATCAGTCGTAATCCCTGTGTATAACGAAGCCAAAAGCATTCAGGAAATTTTGAGGCGAGTACAAGAGACCCAGCTCCCCTGGGAAATTATCGTCGTAGATGACGGCTCTCAGGATGGGACGCGAGAAATTTTGCGTCAGATGGATGGGCAAAACGGGATTCGCGTCATCCTGCATGAGCAGAATCAGGGCAAGGGGGCGGCGGTGCGCACCGGGCTCAACGCGGCGCGCGGCGAGGTAATCCTGATCCAGGATGCTGATCTGGAATACGACCCTCGCGACTATCCCGCGCTGTTGCGTCCCATCGAAGAAGGGGTAGCCGATGTCGTCTATGGCTCACGCTTCCTCGGCGGACCGCGCCGGGTGGTCATGTTCTGGCACATGGTCGCCAATTTTCTCCTGACCATGATGACCAACATCCTCTACAACACCATTCTGAGCGACATGGAAACCGGTTACAAAGTCTTCCGCCGTGAGGTAGTAGAGGGAATGCTCCTGCACGCTCGCCGCTTTGACTTTGAACCGGAGTTCACTGCTAAAGTGCTGAAAAGGCATTATCGCATCTTCGAAGTGCCGATCTCCTTCAACCCGCGCGATTATTCCGAAGGGAAGAAAATCAAGCTCAAAGACGCCTTCGAGGCGGTGTGGACCTTGCTTAAGTACCGCTTCGTGGATTAACCGCGGGCGCTACGGCTTTACATAAACCGTATAATCCAGCACATAATCGCCGGCAAGAAAATCCGAGGTCCCGTCGTTAATGGCAGTGGTGAACGTGGCCGTTGTGCTCAGGTGATGTTCGCCAGCGGGCCAATCGCTCAAGGCCGAATAATACAACCGGCATTGCTGACCGCGCGCTTCCACGTCAAAGACATTCAGCTGATCCAGCGAGATTTCTTCGCCATTCAGCACAAACTTCAGGCGGATGTCTTTGAAATTTTGCTCCAGGATTTCCTTTGTAGCAGCACACCAGGCATACCCCCAAATCACCGTCTCGGAGCGGTTCAGGGAAACAGTAAAAGTCAGGGCGCCGGGCCTGGCATAATCTTCGCTGAGATAATCTTCGCGGGCGACATCCTCCAAAAAGGACGAGCCGCCGCGCAAGGCATTTTCCGCTTCGGCTTTGCTCAGAAAGCGCGGCGAACCCGATGGGGCTATCCCCGCGCCCAGCGGCAGGAGCACTGCTTGCAGCCCGGCCTGCAAAACGACATCCTCCGTGCTGGCAGCATTGCTCTCGTCTATCGGCACCTTCAAAGTGGGCGGCACTCCCTTTCCCTCCAGGAAAATGCTGCCATCCGGCAAGGTGAAACGCCCGGTGGGGATGGTCAGTTCAAAACCTTCGGGCAAAATGAACTTACCGCGGGCCGTCTCGGCCTCTACACCAGCGGTGGGATACTGTCCCACCACTACCATACCTGGCACCTGACTGAAACCATAAGCTTCCAATTCACAGGCACTGAAACAAGCCGGCCCAACCAACAACACCATCTTATCGAAACGATATTGATGTTGATTGGGCAAGACCTTCTCGCGCGGCCCTTCTGGCTCAAATTTTCCGCTCACCTCGCTGTAATACTCCAGTTGACCCAGCGGAATCTCTTGATCAGTCAAAAAGCCAGCCAGCCCTAAATTGGCACCGCCGTCGTTGTAGCGCATGTCAATCATAATCCCGGCCACCTTGCGCGCCTGAAACTGCTTCAATGCTCGTTCAAACAGGCGAATGACCAGGTTTAAATCATCGTAATTGCTGTTGATGCGAATGTACCCCACCTCGCCCTTCGGATCAGAGATCACCCGCGATTCCACCGGCAAGAGCGGATGGGTATCCACGCCATAATAGAGCGAGGTACGCTGGAAGCTGCTTTGTTCGGCCACCGCGGTCAAAGTCACGGTTTGAGGTGCCTCACCAGGGTTAGCAAAGGTGACCTGCGCCTGATCGCCGGGTTTGGCGCGCAACAGATAACGCGCTTTCTGGTAACGAATGGCAAAATCGGAAGACTGGAGGGCGTACGAATGGGCTGCATCAATCGCCTGGAGAATGGGCTGCCCGTTGAAGGCGGTCACTTCGGCTCCCACCTTCATGCCGGCTTTGGCCGCCGGGCCATCTTCCAACACATAAATCACCAGCATCCGCCCATCATCCAGCTGACGAAGGGCAAAGCCATAACCACCTGCCACTGCATTGCGAAAATCCTGAAGACTGTAATCGCCGGCATTCAATCCCACGTGACCATCGCGGAACGCCCAGGTAAAATCGCGCAAGACCAGATAAAATGCGTTCGGGTCCCTGTCTTTTTCGGCCTGCTCCAGGCGCGGCTTCAGTTCGGCATACAGCGCATCCCAATCCGGCGCCTTGCCTTTGACATCGGCAAAGGCATATTCCTTGCGCACGATGGCAAACATCCGCTCAAATGCCTGAGTGTAAGAAAGATCTGAAAAATCTTTGACTGCCACGTCGGGCGGTTCGTAAAGATCCATCTCTACCGAGGGCGTCTTACTCACCCCAAACGGCTGTCGATCCAGGTCAATGACGGAATAACCGGCTGGCAAATCCAGCAGGGGATCATCCGCCGTGAACAGTAAGCCATCTGCGCCAAAGCCAGCCGGGAACTGCTGCTTTGCATCTGGCGCCCAGACGATGAGCCTGCCTCCCACCACCTCATCGTGATTCTCCGGGTTGGTTTTGACCGAAGCCAGGTAGGTCGGCCAACCCCGTGAGCGATCATCTCCTTCGGCAAAAGGTCCGCCATATAAATTAGGGGAATAAGCCACGGCAAAAATTTGCACCCCCTGATCCTGCTTTCCGTCGTGATTCACATCGTTAAACTCGCCGCGCGGCAAAGCCGGCAGGCTCAGCTCATACGTTCCTTCCAGCGTTTTCTCATCAAAGGTCATCCATCCCAGCACTTGCGAATCAACCGGCAATTCCCACTCCGGATCGCGTCGGACAAAGCCATGCATATCCAGCAAAGCCACCGCATTTTCCACATAGTACGTCGTCAGCACGAAGGCGTTGGTGACCTTGAAATGTCCTTTGATTAAATAAGGCTCCCCGCTCGCGGCAGGCGTGAGTGCAAGCGGGGTCGTGGCTGAGGGCGCGCCCGGAGAAAACAGCCTACAGGCCAGCGCACTCATCACCAGAATCACCCATACCGCAAAAAATCGTGTTCTCATCTCTACCTCCTCCGGTTTTGCGAATTATAATGCACGGCTATGGAAGCATGGCAAACCAAAATCCTCGCTGAATTCGCCCGCGCCGAACAGGCCCGCGCCCGTGGCAATGAAGGGCAGGCACGAGTCTGTGCTCGACGCGCCGCCGGGATCGCCGCGCGTCAATACTTTGCCCGCCAGGGACGGCCCATCCGCACACCCAGCGCCTACGACTTGCTCAATCTCCTCACTGAAGAACCGCATCTCCCCCCCGCCCTGCGCCAGGCCGCCGCTTACCTGACTTTGCGCGTCACCGAAGAATTCAAACTACCGGTGGATGTAGATTTAATCGCCGAAGCGCGCAAACTATGCAGCGGCCTGCTCAC
>JBMFPJ010000006.1:14126-15436 GCA_049969175.1 Anaerolineae bacterium
ACAGACTTGATCCGACTCAGCTCACCGATAAATCTGCCGTGGGCAAAAATTGCGGTGGACGACGCACCCGCGAGGCCTGCTCGAAGGCATAAGCCAGTTTAATCAACATCGGCTCCTGCCACGCCCGCCCAAAAAACGAAATTCCCACCGGCAGGCCAAAAATATACCCCGCTGGTACGGTGATGTGCGGATACCCCGCCACCGCCGGGAACGAAGTACTCTCCATGTCCCAGGTAGGGCCATCTCCGTTTACCAGGTCAATCAACCACGCCGGCCCGCCGGAGGGACAAACCAGGGCATCGAGACGATGCTTCTTCATAACGGCATCAATCCCCTCATCACGCGTGAGGCGGTGGTTCTTGGCCAAAGCAGCAAGATAACGTTTGCTGGTCAGGGGTCCCTTCTTTTGAGCCTCCAGCATCCGATCCTGCCCAAAATACGGCATCACTCGCGCTTTGTTTTCCTCATTGAAGCGAATCACCTCGGCCAGCGAATGCACAGCCACCTCCGGCGCCACGCCTGCCAGGTAAGCGTTCAAATCAGCCTTGAACTCATAGAGCAACACTTCGAGTTCGGAATGGCCAAATTTACCATTGCCGGGCAAATCCACCGGATCAATCAAGATGGCCCCCGCCTGACGCATCACATCCAGAGCGTCCTCCATGATTTTTGCTATACGCAAATCGCTACCGAAGAGATTGCGCGCCACGCCGATGCGTGCCCCCGCCAGCCCTCGCGGATCGAGAAACGCGGTGTAATCGCTCAGCGCCCGCTTCTTTGCCGACCGGGTAGCCGGATCCCGTTCATCGAAGCCGGTCATCGCCCCCAGCAGGATCGCCACATCGGCCACCGTGCGCCCCATCGGGCCGGCTGTATCCTGGCTATGGGCAATCGGAATGATGCCACTGCGGCTGATCAAGCCCAGCGTTGGCTTCAAGCCAACGATGCCGTTGGTCTGCGCCGGACAAATGATGGAACCATCGGTCTCGGTGCCAACAGCGGCTGCGCACAAATTGGCGGCTACCGCGGCTGCCGAGCCAGAAGAAGAACCGCAGGCGCTCCGATCCAGGGCGTAGGGGTTACGGGTCAAGCCCCCCCGACTGGACCAGCCACTGGTAGAGTGACGGGCACGGAAGTTGGCCCATTCGCTCAGGTTAGCCTTGCCCAAAATCAGCGCACCAGCCTGACGTAAGCGCTCTACCAGGAAGGCATCACGGGCGGCGAAATTCCCCTCCAAAGCCAGGGAGCCAGCGGTCGTTTGCATACGATCGTGGGTATCAATGTTATCTTTGAGCAAAATGGGAATACCG
>JBMFPJ010000007.1:0-5308 GCA_049969175.1 Anaerolineae bacterium
CATCGGGTAGCTTCTTCTGATAGCGGCGTAAGATCTCGGCTACCTCGCGATCGGCGGAGATCACCCCCGTCTCGCCATCGGTGATCAGCAAAATGGCGTCGGCATCCTGCACGGCCATCAACGCCTGCTCGCGAATCTGAGCGATGAAATCGGCCGAATCGACCGAAAGCGGCGTCTTCCCCCCATGGGTTGGGTCAATGCCGCCGGTATCCACCACGTCAAAGGCGCGGCCATTCCATTCCGATTCGCCAAACAGTCGGTCGCGCGTCGTGCCAGGCGTGTCATCCACAATCGCCAGGCGCTCGCCGATTAGCCGGTTGAATAACGTACTTTTGCCCACATTGGGGCGTCCTACCAGTGCAACAAGTGGCTTTGCCATAAACTTCCATTCATCATCTCGCCACCCCGTTATGGAGATGGCGTAAAAGTAGCAGGCACGATCAGGGTCACTTCAATCGTGCTGGGCAAAATCGATTCTACTCGAATGTCCGAAATCAACACCTCGATTTTGGGCGTCAATTGATAGGTCCCGGCACCCAGGCCAGTGACATCCACGTACACGCGCACATCCTGGCGGGTGAGTGTATCCAGCAAAGGCAGTGGCCCGGAAACGATGACATCCACCGTGGAGGGTGAAATCAGCGGCAACAGGCCTGCAGACAAACCGACGATTTCCACTTCCTTATTCGAAAGCGTCAGACTGCTTTCAATAGGCGAAATGCCCACCTGCACCAGCACCGTCCGCTCTCCCACCACCGAGACTCCCGGAGGCAGATTCAATTCCAGACGGGTGGTGATGTCATCGCTGGCGTTTTGCAAATCCAGGGCATGGGTCTCCACCATGCCCGGCAAGGCACTCACCAGCGCCGGATCGGACGAATAGACCGTGATCACCGGCGGAAACACCGAAATATTATCCAGGCGGTAGCCATGTGCCACCTGGCCACGTACCACCACCTTCACTGCCAGGTCGCGATAGCCACCTTGCTGGCTAATGGGCAATCTGACAAAAACAGTTTGTGGCGAGATACTCAACCCGCTGATGGGCTGCCCGCTGACATCGAGCAATTCCACTGGGAAGGCTTTTTCCACGCTTTCGCGGATTCCATCCAGGCTGACGATCACCCGTGCCCTCGCTACTTTCTGGACCTTGGATTGGGCGCCGGCCACGACGACCTGCCCTGGCTCCAGGCGGGCATCTCCCGTCTGATAGCCGATGGCCGGTTGGCCAGCCAGGCTCAAATCTACCGGCAGGGTGCGGGTGACCAGGGGCTCAAGGGTGAGAGTGATGCTCTCCGGCGATGCCGAGATGATGCGCACTGGCCGCTCGCTGACCTGAATCTGAAGCGCCAGGGTATGATCTCCGGCACTCAGCCCCGAAAGGTCGAGAATGGCGCGCACGCTTTGGGCGTTGGCGCTCAACCTTTCCCACACAGAATGTGGCGCGCGCAGTGTGACATTTACACTGGAGGGGAACTCTGTGCTGATCACCAGGCCGGGGTCTTGCCCGATGATTTCGATGGGCACGCGGAAGGGGAAGACGCGCACTTCATCGGGGTCCGCGGTGGTGACGGCGGTGACCCAAATAGCCAGCGCCAGGAGGAAAGACCATAACAGGGTGCGCAAGTTGCTGCTCATAGATTGCATTATTTTTTCTCCTCTCGTCGCCCAAAAGGAAAGGAGAAAATGCGTTCCAGTAGACGGTTCGTCTGCCCCACGCTCCCCGGACGGAAGAAGGCGTTGAGAATGTTTTCCAGCCGCTCCGGGTCCAACCGACGGATGATGCGCCCGGCGTGGGCGATGGAGATTCCACCGGTTTCCTCCGAGACGACCACCGCCACCGCGTCGCTGATCTCAGAGACGCCCAGGGCGGCGCGGTGACGCAGGCCCATTTGCCGTTCTGGCGAGCGATTCAAAATGCCGCTGGCCGAAAGTGGCATGACACAGGCCGCGGCGGTGATCAGTCCATTGGCGATGATGACTGCACCATCGTGGAGAGGGCTGTTTGGGTAGAAGATTTGCAAAAGCAATTCCGGCGAGATGCGGGCGTTCAGGCGCACGCCGCTGCTTTCGTATTCGCTCAGGCTATCGAGGCGCTGCATGACGATCAATGCGCCGTGTTGACGAGCCGAAAGCCGCGCTGCCGCGGTGACTACGGCGTGAATCGCCTCCTGGGTGGCGAGTTCGGCTGATTTCGCGGTAGCCGGCCAGACGGTCCCGGCGCGACCGAGGCGCTCCAGGGTGCGGCGAATCTCCGGGGCGAAGATCACCGGGATGGAGAGGAGCAGCGCCGGCAGGGCGTTCTTCACCAGCCAGGAAAAGGCAGGCAAATCTACCAGGTTGGTGAAGAGGACGATCAGCACGATCAGCAGAATCATGCCGCGCAGGAGCACCATGGCCTGGGTGTCGCGCAGCGAGTGGAGCAACCCGTAGAAAATGGCTGTTACCAGCAAAATGTCAATGACGCTCAGCCAGTTGAGTCGTTGGAAGATGAAGAGGAGGTTATTGAGGAATTCGGTCACGTTTTTGCTGATTGGCGTTCAGCAAAGGGCAGGCTGAAACGCGCAGACCGGTCTGCCGGAGGGCGGTCTGCTGGGAGTCAGGTGCGGATTTGCTGAAGCCCTAAATGGGGCGCAAGACGCGGTCTTGCCGGAGCTGTTTGAAGAAGAGCGTGCTGCCCGCTGGCATGGATTCCAGGGCGGCTTCTTGCCACGCCTGCACGCCCAGGGATTGGGGGGTGCGCTGTTCGTAGCCGAGTTTTTTCCACAACGCAGGCTGTTGGGCCAGGGTTGGCTCTACAAAGACCAGGGCGGCCTCACATTGCAGGTCGCGGGAGGCGCGTTCGACTTCGTTGAGCAGGGTTTCCAGCGCGGAGGGCAGGTCAATGCCTTTTTCCAGGTACAGATCGGTGACACGGGCTACCAGGTTTTCAACCTGCCAGCCAGCCAGGCCGACGGGTTTCCCATCTAGATGTAAGAGGAGGTAAGCCCGGTCGCCAAACGCGGCCATGACATCTTCGGAGGTGGCTTTTTGTTTGCTGTTGGAGAGACGGTTGATCAGGGCAGCAATGGCTTCGGCATCGCGTGGGCGGCCGCGCTGGACGGCAAATTCGCCTTTGCGGGCTTCTTTCAAAATGACCGGGGTGGTATCGCCGGCCTGGGTGATTTTTTTCCATTCGGCGCTGACCTGTTTCCACAGGTCTTCGTAAGAACCGCTGTTACGTAGAATGACGTTGGCCGCAGCAAGTTTGTCCTTTTGGGCCGATTGTGCCTGGACGCGCAGCAGGGCTTCTTCGTGGCTCAGGCCACGTTTGCGCATCAGGCGGGTGATTTGCACTTCTTGGGGGGCATCGGTAACCCAGATGCTGTCGCACAGGCGGCGCAATCCGCTTTCGAGGAGCTTGATGGCTTCTACTACCACCACGCGCTGAGTGGCGCGGCGAATCAACACAACAGTCGCTTGTTCAACCAGAGGGTGGACGATGTCTTCCAGCTGGCTCAAGGCTTCAGGATCGCTGAAGACCAGTTTGCCCAGCTTGGTGCGATCAATTTCGCCATTGACATCCAGCAACCATTTGCCGAAGCGTTCCAGAACGGGTTGATAGCCAGGTGCACCTTTGGCGATGGCGCGATGCGCCAGGGCATCGGCATCAATGGTGTACGCGCCCAAATGTTCTAACATGCGGCGGACGACGCTTTTGCCGGTGGCGATATTTCCGGTCAGACCGATTACGTATTTGTCAGCTATCTGGCTCACCGTAGTTTCCTCTTTGAGGTCTATTTTAATGTCTTTTGTTAAAAAGTGTCCACCTTTTTGACAGGCTCTGACAAAGTTGTATTGCAAAGGGGGCATAGCCCGGCTCGTAGCGCGAGATTTTGCACTCTCAGGGCAAGAATCTCGCGCTACGCTATTGCTATCGCCTCAGGTTGCGGAATGAATTCCGCGCTACGCTTGTCCAACTCCTCTCCCAACATCAGTTTACCCGTTGACGTCTGACCTGCCCGCGAGTATGATGAAAATGCCTCAGGCTGGTCGGGCAGTCGCGGCCCCGTTATCGGGGTCGAGGAAAGTCCGCACTCCATAGAGCACGGCGTCGGATAACATCCGGGGCGGGGAAATCGCCGAGAGGCGTTAACCTGCCGGAAAGGGCCACAGAAAACAGGTAGCCCCTCCCCCCAACTCTCTCCGTTGCGGAGAGAGACGGGTGGGGTGATAGTGAAAAGGTGGTGTAAGAGACCACCGGCATCCGCAGTAATGCGGGTGGCCAGGTAACCCCCGCCGGGAGCAAGGCCAAGCAGGGACGAAGTCGTCCACCGACGACGGGAGGCTGCTCGTCTCCCTACGTCTTCCTCCACTGGTGGAGGAAGCCAGTCCCGGGTAGGCCGCAGCGAGCGGCGCGGTGACGCGTCGCCCAGAGAGATGACTGCCCAGGCGGAGCAATTCGCTGGACAGAATGCGGCTTATAGACCGGCCTGAGGCTCCATCAAATCTGCCATGCATGAATTGCCCGTCACCCAATCCATCCTGGAAATTGCCCTCCGCCATGCCGCCGGCCGGCGCATCACGGATATTTACCTCGTGATTGGCGAACTTTCCTCCATCGTGGATGAATCCGTGCAGTTTTACTGGGATCTGATTGCCAAAGACACCCCTGCTGAAGGTGCTCAGCTGCACTTTCGACGCGTTCCGGCCGAATTGCAATGCATGGTGTGCTTCCAGAAATACCATCCGAACGGTCAAGAACTCGTTTGCCCCCATTGTGGCAGTGTCGGTGCAAAAATCCTCTCCGGTGAAGAATTTTACCTGGAAGCCATTGATGTGGAAGGAGAATAAGCCGTGTCTCAACGCATTCCCATCGTTGAAAACATCCTCAGTGCCAATGACCGCCTGGCCGCAGAAAACCGCGCCCGCCTCGATTCCGCCGGCGTTTTCGCCATCAACCTGATGGCCTCCCCCGGCGCCGGAAAAACCTCCCTCATCGAGCAAACTCTCCCTCGCCTTGCCGGGAAACTTCGCGTTGCTGTCATTGATGGCGATATTGCCACCTCCCTCGATGCCGATCGTGCCCTCGCTGCTGGCGCCCAGGCCGCCATTCAAATCAACACCGGCGGCGAATGTCACCTCGATGCCGTCATGCTGCGCAGCGCCCTCGATCAGCTCGACCTCGCCCAGATCGACCTGCTCCTTGTCGAAAACGTGGGCAACCTCATCTGCCCCGCCGGTTTTCAACTTGGCACGCACAAATCGGTGCTCATCGCCTCCATCCCTGAGGGAGATGACAAACCCCACAAATACCCGGCCATGTACC
>JBMFPJ010000007.1:5318-13965 GCA_049969175.1 Anaerolineae bacterium
TTGCCGAGTTCGCCGGCAAAAAACGGATCATTATCATCAACAAAATTGACCTCCTGCCCTACATCCCCTTCCGCATGGACTTCTTCCGTCGCGGCGTCGAAGCCCTCAACCCCGGTCTGATCACCTTTCCCCTCTCCTGCCGTAGCGGTGAAGGGCTGCAAGCCTGGCTCGATTGGCTCATGCAAAACACCCCCCACCATGACAACTGAGGCCGGAGTTCGAATCCACATCACCGGAATCGTCCAGGGGGTAGGGTTTCGCCCCTTTGTGTACAACCTGGCCACTCGCCTCGGCCTCAGAGGTTGGGTGAAAAACACCTCCGCTGGCGTGGATATCGAAGCCGAAGGAGATGAAACCACCCTGCAGGAATTCCTCCGCCTGCTGCGCGACTTTGCCCCACCCCTGGCCCGCATCGATTCCTTGACTTTTGACTGGCACGGCCCAAATGGGCGTTTCTCCACCTTCGAAATCCTCCACTCCGAATCCCAACCCCAGGCCTTTCAACCCATCTCCCCCGATGTCTCCATTTGTGCCGACTGCCTGCGCGAACTCTTCGACCCTGCCGACCGCCGCTACCGTTATCCTTTCATCAACTGTACCAACTGCGGACCGCGCTTCACCATCATTCAGGACATTCCCTACGACCGTTCCAACACCACCATGGCCACCTTTGCCCTGTGCCCCGATTGCCAGCGTGAATACAGCGACCCAACCAACCGACGTTTTCACGCCCAGCCGGTGGCCTGTCCGACCTGTGGCCCCATGGTCTGGTTGGAGAAGGCAAACTCCGGGGAACGTATTGCCGAAAACGATGAGGCCATTCTCGCCACGCGAGAATTTTTGCGCCAGGGCAAGATCGTGGCCATCAAAGGCCTGGGCGGGTTTCACCTGGCCTGTGACGCCACCAACCCGCAAGCGGTAGCCGAACTGCGCCGTCGCAAACTGCGCGTGGACAAGCCCTTTGCCCTGATGATGCCCGATCTGGCGACCATCGAGCGCCAGTGCTTCCTCACCCCGGCCGAGCGCGAGATTTTGACTTCTGCGGCGCGCCCCATTGTCTTGCTCAAGCGCCGCCCCGAAGCGAATATCGCTCGCGAAGTGGCCCCCGCTCAGGAAACCCTCGGCGTGATGCTCCCCTACACGCCGCTACACTATCTTCTCTTTGCCGATCCCGATCATCAACCGCTGACCTTCGACCTGCCGCCGCTGGTCATGACCAGCGGCAACCTGGCCGAAGAACCCATCGCCACCGACAATGCCGAGGCTCGTCAGCGACTTGCGACCCTGGCCGATGCCTTTCTCTTCCACAACCGTGAAATTTACATCCGCTGTGATGATTCGGTCGTCAGGGTCGTCTCCACTGAGAGGGGAGAGGCACAGCAGCGACCGCTTGCTTTGCCAGTAGTTGAGCGCTCCACGGCACAACTGTATCCTCTTCGCCGCTCGCGCGGCTATGCCCCCTTTCCACTCCAATTGCCCTGGCAGGCGCCGCCCCTGCTGGCTACCGGGGCCGAATTGAAAAACACGTTTTGTCTCACCCACGAAACCTACGCCTTCCTCAGTCATCATATTGGCGATATGGAAAATTACGAAACGTTGCACTCCTTTGAGCAAGGCGTGGAACATTTTGAGCGTCTCTTCCGCGTGCGGCCAGTGGCCCTGGCCTGTGATTTGCACCCCGACTACCTGGCAACTCGCTATGCCCAGGCGCGCGCCGAAGGGGAGAATTTGCCCCTCTTGCGCCTCCAACATCATCATGCTCACATTGCTGCTTGTATGGCCGAACACGGCCTGGAGGGTTCGCGGCCGGTGATCGGCCTGGCTTTCGATGGCACCGGCTACGGCGAAGATGGCGCCATTTGGGGCGGGGAGATTTTGCTGGCCGATTATCGCTTGTTTCAGCGGCTGGCTCACCTGGAGTATTTTCCACTGCCCGGTGGCGATGCTGCCATCCGCAAGCCGGCGCGCACGGCCCTGGCGCTGCTCTGGGCTTTGGGGCTGGATTGGGACGAAGCCCTGCCGCCGGTGGCCGAATTTTGTGCCCAGGATCGCTCTCTGTTGCGCGCCCAGCTCGAGAAGCAGATCAATGCGCCGCTTACTTCCAGCCTGGGCCGTTTGTTCGATGCCGCCGCCGCCCTCGCTGGAGTCCGGCAACGGGTGAACTATGAAGCGCAAGCGGCCATTGAGTTGGAAGCGTGGGTGGATTCGGCCGAGGAGGGCGCGTATCCCTTCGGGCTGGATCAGGCCGAAATCCGGGTGCGAGCCGCTTTTGAAGCGTTGATCGGCGATGTTTTGGCGGGAGTCCCTCTCCCGAAGATCGCTGCCCGTTTCCACAATGGTCTGGCTGAAGTTTTTCGTATAGCCGTAAAGCGTTTTGCTGCCGAGACCGGCGTGGGGGAGGTGGTTCTTTCTGGCGGAGTCTGGCAGAATATCACCCTCTTACAACGAACTTTGGCACTTTTGCAAGAAGAGGGTTTTGTTGTATATCTGCATCAAAAGGTGCCGACCAATGATGGCGGTTTGGCGTTGGGGCAGGCGGCGATTGCTGCGGCCAGATTGCGAGGTGGAGATGTGCCTGGCTGTGCCTGGTAAGATTGTGGAGATTTTCGAACGCGAGGGGTTGCGTATGGCGCGCGTGGATTATGGCGGCGTTTTCCGCGAGACTTGCCTGGAGTATGTGCCAGAAGCCAAAGTGGGGGATTATTGTGTAATCCATGTGGGCTTTGCCATCAGTTTGTTGAGCGAGGCCGAAGCGCAAGAGACGCTCGATTTGCTCAGGCAAATTGACGATGCCGCTGCAGAGGAAGGTACTTCGCAGCCATGAAGTTTGTCAGTGAATTCCGTGATGCTGAGCGCGTGAGGGCGGTGTTGGCTGAAATTCGCCGCACGGTCACTCGCCCGTGGACGATCATGGAAATTTGTGGCGGGCAGACTCATGCGATTGTGCGCTATGGCCTTGATCAGCTCTTGCCGCCGCAGATCGAACTGGTCCATGGGCCGGGGTGCCCGGTGTGTGTGACACCGCTGGAGCTGATTGATCGCGCCCTGGCCATTGCCGCGCGTCCAGATGTGATTTTTTGTTCCTACGGTGATATGCTGCGAGTGCCCGGCTCGCACGGTGACCTGTTCTCGGTGAAGGCGGCCGGCGGTGATGTGCGCCTGGTGTATTCGCCGCTCGATGCGGTGCAAATTGCCCGGCAAAACCCCCAAAAGCAGGTCGTCTTTTTTGCCATCGGGTTTGAAACGACCGCGCCGCCCAATGTAATGAGCGTTTTGCAGGCGCAGGCGCTTGGCCTGGGCAATTACTCCCTGCTGGTTTCGCATGTGCGCGTCCCGCCGGCCATGCACGCCATTTTGAGTTCGCCTACCACCCGCGTGCAGGGATTTTTGCTGGCCGGGCATGTTTGCGCGGTGATGGGTTATCACGAGTATCCGCCGCTGGCGCAAAAATATGGCGTTCCCATGGCAGTCACTGGTTTTGAGCCGCTAGATATTGTCCGCGGCATTCTGGAAGTGGTGCGCTTATTGGAGGCTGGACGGGTGGAAGTGGTCAATACTTACTCGCGCGCGGTCACTTATGAAGGCAACCGATCTGCGCAACAAACTATTCAGCGAGTCTTCATGGAATGTGATCGCAAATGGTGGGCATTGGCCTGATTCCGCAAAGTGGCTGGTGTTTGCGCCCTGAATATGCTGCCTTCGATGCCGAAAAACGTTTTGCCGTAGCCGAGATTCAGCCCGCTGAATCGCCGCTGTGCATTGCCGGGCAGATTTTGCAAGGCCTGAAAAAACCGCATGATTGCCCCGCTTTTGGCCGCCAATGCACTCCTGAACATCCCCTCGGCGCGACCATGGTCTCAGCGGAGGGGGCTTGCGCGGCGTATTTCCGCTATGGGCGGGTTACAATTGAGCCATGATCCGTCCCTCGCTGCGCTTCGTCCTGGCCTTTGGTCTGTTCCTGCTGGCCTGTAACCTTTTCTCTCTTCCCGCTTCTTCCCCGACCCCTGACCTGCTGGCTACCCTTCAGGCGATTCCACCGGCCTCGCCGATTCCTGCCACCCCCGCCCGGAGGCCGACTTCCACGCCCCTGAGCGTGGACCTGCCTACCCCTTCGCCCACCGCCACCAGCGGCAACGGGCCGCAGGGACACATCGTGTTTACCTGTCAGCTGTTTCGTACACAGGCCAGCGAGCAGATTTGTCTCATCAACGCCGATGGCAGCGGCTGGCGGCGCCTGACCACAGAAGACAACCTGCGTCACTTTTATCCCTCCCTGGCACCGGATGGGCGCAGCGTGGTTTATTCCGCCTTCCGTCAGGAGAATGTGGTTGAGATTTATGAGATGGACCTGACCACTGGTCAGGTGACTCAATTGACCAACCGTCTGGGCGTGCTCACCGCACCCGAAATCTCGCCCGATGGCAGCCGTATCGCCTTTACCCGCTGGACGCCTAACAGCGACCGTTACATGATCTGGACGATGGGGCGACACGGTGAAAATGCCGCCAACATCCCACACGCCGAAGGCTGGGATCCGACCTGGGCGCCCGATGGTCAGCGGATTCTGTTCGCTTCGCAGCGCGATGGTCCGATTCAGCTCTACGTCATCAACCTGAATGGGAAGGGACTGCGCAAGATGACCAGCTTGCCAGCCCTGCGCGGCCGCAGTGACTGGTCTCCCGATGGCCGCTGGATTGTCACCTATTCTGGCCTTGCCTGGCAACGCGAAATTTATTTACTCGATGCCAAAAGCCTCAATGCCCGCATCATCAGCCCACCGGGCGGCAACAGCCAGGGGCCTGCCTTTTCACCAGATGGTCAATGGGTGGTTTTCACCGCTTATTTTGATCATCCCAACGATGAGCATGGTTGCGAAATCTACATCATGCGGCTGGATGGCAGCGATCTGCGCCGCCTGACCGATAACGATTATTGTGATTATCAGCCGCGCTGGGGGCCGTAAAAAATTTCTCAACGAAAATTTGCAGCATTCGTGTCATTCGATGCAGAAACCTCCATACCCTCCTGAAGCGGACTGATTCGACTTCGGCCAGGCGTGGCCAAAACGCAAAACCGGCTTCTTTTCAGAGTGCGTGCAAAATTTCGGCGAATAAGATAAAATTAATTTATGCCCGATTTCAACATCCTTATCACCGATGGCCTCGACCCGCAAGGGCTGGCCGTGTTACATTCCGCTGCAAAGGTGGACGATCGCAGCGGAATTTCTGCCGACGACCTGCTCAAGGTCATCGCCAATTATGATGCCCTCATCGTCCGGGGGCGCACCAAAGTGACCGCGGCGCTCCTTGCTGCCGCGCCCCGCTTGAAAGTCGTGGGGCGAGCCGGTGTGGGGGTGGATAACATTGACCTGGAAGCCGCCAAAACGCACGGGGTGACCGTCGTCAACGCGCCCACCTCCACTACTATTGCCGTTGCCGAGCTGACCTTTGGACTGATCCTGGCCCTGGCGCGCGAAATCCCCCGTGCCGATGCCGCCATGAAACAGGGGCAATGGCTCAAAAAAGAACTGGAGGGAGTTGAACTTTACGGCAAGACTCTCGGTATCATCGGTGTTGGGCGGATTGGCATGGAAGTAGCCAAACGTGCTGCCATCTTTGGGATGCATGTCATTGCCTACGACCCGCTGGTGCCGGCCGAAGAGATTCGTCAGCGTGGCGCCGAACCGGTCTCGCTCCAGGAGTTGTATGCCTGGGCCGATTTCATCTCGCTCCACTTGCCGCTCACCGTTCAAACCCGTGACATGATCGCTACCCAGGCCTTCGCGGCTATGAAGGACGGCGTGCGTATCGTTTGCGCGGCACGTGGCGGAATCATTGATGAGGCCGCACTGGTGACTGCACTGAACAGTGGCAAGGTGGCCGGCGCGGCGCTGGACGTCTTTGCCAGCGAACCGCCAGGGGCGACCGCTCTGGTCACCCACCCCAAAGTGATCGCCACCCCGCACATTGGTGCCCAAACTGTCGAATCGCAGGCCAGAGCCGCGGAGGACATCGCCCATGAAGTCCTGGCCGCTCTGCGCGGCGAGCCGCTTCGCTGGAAAGTCGCCTGACCTCTTTTGTCCATCTCATCCACACAGGAGACCTCATGTCTGAAAAACTGAAGCAATTCAAAGAACTACTTGGTGAAGTAATTGACCTACGCAATGCTGCGGCTGTCCTTTCCTGGGATCAGCAGACCTACATGCCGCCCGGTGGGGCTGAAGCACGTGGCTACCAGCTGGCTACGCTCAGCAAGCTGGCTCAGATCAAATTCACCTCCGACGAGATCGGCAAACTGCTTGATGACCTCAAGCGCGAATACGCCAATGCCGATCCCGATTCCGACGAAGCCGCCCTCATTCGCGTCGTCTGGCGCGATTACGAAAAAGCGCTGCGCGTCCCGCCTGAATTCGTCGCTGAAATGGCCATGGTCACCAGCCGCGCCCATGAGGCCTGGGTGGAAGCCAAAAGCAAATCGGATTTTTCCATTTTCCGCCCTCACCTGGAAAAAGTCCTCGAACTGGCGCGCAAATACACCACCTTCTTCCCGCCCAGCGATCACCCCTACGACATCTTGCTGGATGACTACGAACCCGGCATGAAAACCGCCGATGTGCGCGAGATTTTCGACGCCCTGCGCCCGCAGCAAGTCGAACTGATTCGCGCGATCAGCCAGCGGCCGCAAGTGGATGATTCCTTCCTGCACCTGGAATACGACGAGAAAACCCTGCTCGATTTCGGCGTTCAGGTTGTTACCCAATTTGGCTACGACTGGAACAGAGGCCGCCAGGACAAGGCACCTCATCCCTTCTGCACCTCCTTCAGTCTGAACGATGTGCGCATCACCACCCGCTTTGAGCCGCAAAACCCGCTGGCCACCCTCTTCAGCACCATGCACGAAACCGGCCACGCCCTCTACGACATGGGCAGTCACCCCTCCTACGAGCGCACCTTTCTGGCAGGGGGCACTTCCCTGGCCATTCACGAATCTCAATCCCGCATGTGGGAAAACCTGGTCGGCCGTTCATTGCCCTTCTGGGAATACTTCTACCCCAAACTGCAAAGTCTCTTCCCGGCTCAACTGGGCAACGTGGACCTGCGCACCTTCTACAAAGGCATCAACAAAGTGCAACCCTCCCTCATCCGCGTCAATGCCGATGAAGCCACCTACAACCTGCATATCATGCTGCGCCTCGAACTTGAAATCGCCATGATCGAAGGCAACGTGGAAGTCAAAGACCTGCCCGAAATCTGGAATACCCGCATGCAAGAATACCTGGGCATTACTCCGCCCAACGATGCTCAGGGCGTTTTGCAAGACATCCACTGGTCCAGTGGCCTGATGGGCTACTTCTCCACCTATGCCTTGGGCAACTTGGTCTCTGCTCAGCTGTGGGAGAAAATCCACGCCGATCTTCCCGACCTCGAGGCGCAGATCCGTCAGGGCAAATTCGATGCCTTGCTGGGCTGGCTGCGCCAGAACGTTCATGTTCATGGCCGCAAATACGAACCGCAAGTGCTGGTACAAAAGGTCACCGGCTCCAAAATCAACGCCGCCCCCTATGTTCGCTACCTGCGCAACAAATACAGCGAAATTTACGGGCTATAAAAAGACAAGACCACCCCACAGAGACGCCCTCCCCTCGAGGGCGTCTCGTCTGCTCAAACCATGTCTCTGCGAAAGATTCTTCTCGCCTCGCTTTCTGGACTTTTGGCCGGATGCACCCTGTTTGGCGCGGATCCCATCCCCACGCCTTATCCCACCACCTACCTGCCGACGGTCATTGCCCTCACCGGCGAAGCCGCCCTGGCCACCTCCTTCGCCTTGACTCCTGCGCCGTCGCCCACCTCCACCCCTGAACCGACCCAGACGTCCATCCCCCCGACGCCGCTCCCCAGCGAGACGCCCACCCCGGAACCCGCTGTGCCCCTGGCGCAGATTCAATTCCTGGCTCCCGGCCCACTTTCGAAAATCGCCTCGCCGTTGAATCTACAAGCCAAAGTAGTCGCAGGCGAATCGGAAGTTGTGCAGGTCTCCTTACTGGGCGAAGACGGCCGCCTCCTGGCGCGGACCATCCAGCGCCTGCCGCGGCGTCCCTCCGGCGTGTACCTCCCACTGAAAATCCCCTTCGAGATCCGGGCTGCAGCAGAAGCTGGCTGGATCCAAATCAGCACCCTGGATAAACACGGGCACATCCAGGCCCTCAATTCCTTGAACCTCATTTTGCTTTCGGTGGGCGAGAGCGTGATCAACCCGGCAGGGAATGTCATTTACGAGCGCCTCGTCTTGTACACGCCGGAAGAAAATGCCAGCATCAGCGGTGGTCAACTCCAGGTGACTGGCCGTTTCTGGCCGTTCAACGACCAACCCTTTTTCCTGGAATTGATCTTACCGGATGGCCAGGTAGCCGGGACGCGCGTGTTGACCCTGAAAGGGCTGGAAACTCAGGAGTTTTCGGCCACCATCCCCTACAAAGTGAGCGAATCCACCCTGGCATTATTGACCGTGCGTCAGATGGATGCCCGCCTGAATTTGCCGCTCTACATTTACACCCGCGCAGTGACCCTCAACCCGTGAGGGGATAAACCCCCGTGCTACGCCTGCAAACCCCGGGGGATAAACCCCGGGGGATAAACCCCCGTGCTAC
>JBMFPJ010000007.1:14065-15287 GCA_049969175.1 Anaerolineae bacterium
CCGGGGGATAAACCCCCGTGCTACTTGACATCACCGAATAGCCGTGATAATCTTGCAGGCATCGTACCCGGTTCGCCTTTCAAAGCGAGAGGGGCCGGGTGAAATTTTTTATTCTCAGCAGGAGAAATGTAAGATGTCCGAACGTTACATTGGAACCGTCAAGTGGTTCAACGCCACCAAAGGCTATGGCTTCATTGGTCGCGACAACGGTGAGGATGTATTCGTCCACTACACCGCGATTCAGACCGATGGCTACCGCAAACTGGAGGCTGACCAAAAGGTGGAGTTTTCCATCGAAGAAGGGCCAAAAGGCCTGCAGGCCGCTAACGTCGTGCCTCTTTCGTAAGACTCCCGCCTCGCGGCAGTGGTTTTGCGAACAAACAGGGTTGCAGTGATGCAGCCCTGTTTTTATTTTGTCAACCTTGCGATAATGGATAATGAATGTTGACTTCCCTGCCAAAACTCACCATCGGGAGATATAGTCCACATCTTAAGCCGTTCTCAACTTGCCTATATCTTGTCTATATCCCCCACCCCTACCTGTCCAGGCTGCCCAAGACAGGCCAGAATCCCTTGACGGGGGCAGGTGCCTGTCCTACACACCGTCTGAGAGAGGTACATTGCGCCGAGCCTGTCCTGAGTGAAGCGAAGGAGCGGCTCGCAATGACAGGAGGGTGTGCAGTTACCATTGGACAGATTAAACTTCAGGGGCGTAACTTTATTCGTGACTGACCGACTATTAGCAAAAGGGTATTCTATGGCATTTAAAGATTTATTCCGTACAGAAACAACGCGCCAAACTGTGCTGGTAGCTGGTCAGGTGGTGCCAGATTCGGCTCGTTGTGTGCAATGTGGCATTTGCTCGTTCAATTGCCCCATTGGAATTGATGTTCGCGAGTACGCCTGGCGTGGGGAGGCGGTGTCCAATAGCCGCTGTCTCACCTGTGGTGAATGTGTGGCCCGCTGTCCACGCGGCGTGTTGCGCTTTGAACGCACCGATTTGTTTAGGGAGGAGGCCTGATGCGTTATGTCATTTTGGGGAGCGGCGTGGCTGGTGTTTCGGCCATGGAGGCCATTCGCTCCGTGGATCGCGAAGGCGAGATTGTCCTGGTCGCAGAAGATCCGCATGGCTTCTATTCTCGTCCCGGCCTGGCTTACTATCTGACTGGTGAAATCCCCGAAAGTCAACTTTTTCCCCGCCGCAGTCAAGACTGGAAGTCAC
>JBMFPJ010000008.1:0-15011 GCA_049969175.1 Anaerolineae bacterium
CCCGCCTCGCGCCAGGTAGCGCCCGCCGTATTGTTTCACGGCTGCGGGTGCCATTTGAACGTATTCTTTGTAGCCTTCGGGATCGGTAACTTCAATATCTACAATAACATAGGCCGGCATGTTTCAGCTCCTTTCTTCGAGCACGCGTTTAAGATTTTGTAGCAGGCCCCAATGGGCAGTTTTGGCCTGCTGAAAGGCATAAGCGAACAAAAGATCAGGCGCTTTGAGCGTAACCGTTTCGTGTAAACGAGTCCCACTATTTTCATCCGTAAAGGTGCTGTAATTGGTCACGTAAGTGTTGGGAGATTGATACGCCTCACTGAGGATTTCGCTTTCGCTGACTTTGAGAATGTCTGCCCGGTAACGGATGCGAAAGCGAAACGGACCCCATTGGAGCTGGTCGGTGATCCAATAGCGATGTAATACCCCCGGCGGCGGGGTGACTTCTTCCACGTTCACGATCAGGGGATGAACACGTGGATGATTGTGCAGGTTGGCCCAGAAGGAAATGACCTCCACCGGCTTCGCCTGAATGAAGATTTCATGTTCAAATTGCCCTTGTTTCATTGCTTATTTTCTCCCTTTTGCTTCTGCTCTGAGGTTGCCGGGCGGCCGGGCAGGGTGGTGACCAGCACTTTATCCACGCGATAGCCATCCATATCCATCACTTCAAAATGCAAGCCGTTCCACTCGAAATGATCCGTCTCTTTAGGCACTCGTCCCAGGGAAACCATCACAAAACCGCTCAATGTCTCATATTCGTCTTCGTGGGGTAGGGTGCGCAGGTGAAAAATCTCCTTGAATTCATCCACGGGCAACATTCCATCCAGCAACCAGGAACCATCCTGGCGTTGCATGGCCTGGGAACCATCCTCGAAATCGCCTACAATTTCTTCGATGATGTCATTGAGGGTCAACAAGCCTTGCAAGGTGCCAAATTCGTCAATGACCAGCAAAATCTCGCGTTTTTGTTCTTTGAAGATTTCCAGTGCCTGGGAGGCGAATGTCGTTTCGGGGATGTAAAAGGCGGGACGCAGCTTGTCTTTCAAGCGGATCGGTTCACCGGCCAGGCTGGGAACGAGCAAATCACGGGCTTTGACGATGCCTAACACCACGTCTAGGCTGCCCTGGCAAACAGGAAAGCGTGAGAATTCGCTCTCAGCCACTTTTTGGCGGATTTCATCTGGTCCATCTTTAATATCCAGCCATACGATTTCGCTGCGTGGCGTCATCAGCGAATAGACACGCTGATCTCCCAGGCGGAGTACGCCCTCGACCATGTCTTGCTCGGATTCTTCGAAGACCCCCGCTTCGGTACCCTGATCAATGAGCAATTGAATTTCTTCTTCTGTCACTGGCGGTTCGGCCGAAGGCTGAATGCCAAAAAATCGGATGACCAGATCGGTAATCTTACTCAAAAACCAGATGGCCGGAGCAAAAACTTTGGAAAGAAAGAGCATCGGGCCGGCCAGGGCTCCGGCATAGGTCTCTGCGTTTTGCAAGGCCAGTCGTTTGGGAACGAGTTCGCCCAGAACGATTGAAAAAAACGTGATGATCAACACCACAATGCCCAACGCAAGTGACTCGGCGTAAGAGGCGAGTAGCGGCATCTGGGAAAAGGTGTTGGCCAGCGGCCTGGCAAGCGTCACGCCGCCTATGGCGCCGGTGCCAATGCCGATTAGAGTGATTCCAATTTGTACAGTTGCAAGAAAGAGATTGGAATTTTCCAACAGTGCCAGTGCCCTTTTGGCACTTGCATTGCCATTTTCGGCGCGTTGCTGTAAACGCACTTTGCGGGCAGAGACAAGCGCTGTCTCAGAAAGGACAAAAACAGCATTTGCGAGGATGAAGAAGAAAAGGATCAAAATGTTTGAGCCAATATCCATTGTGCTTTTGCACGCAACCTTTTATTTGTAGATCCAGATGTCTTTTCCCGGACGAACTTCCCCAATGATCCAGACCGGTTGATTTAATTCTTTGGCCCGTTGCAGAAAAGCGGCCTTTTTTTCCGGGGGTAGCCCAAAAAGCAGACCACCGCTGGTTTGGGGATCAAACAAGAGCATTCGATCCGGGTCATCCAGGTCGCTCTCGAAATGTACTGCGGGGCCAAAGTGTGCCAGATTGTCGAAAGCCCCGCCTGGGAAGGTGCCCATGCGGGCGTATTGCCGGGCGCTGTCCACGATCGGAACTTTCGCATAGTCAATGTAAAGCGCAACCCCAGCCGCCTCCGCCATTTCCAGGCCATGGCCAAGCAGGCTGTAGCCGGTAACATCCGTCCCGCCGCGCAGGCCAAATTCAACGGCCAGCCGGCTCGAGGTCCGGTTGAGACGCGCCATCCAGTCTATTACCTGGCGCACATCGGCCTCGTCGGCTTTTGCCTGTTTGAGGGCGGTGGTGATCACCCCAAAGCCGAGCGGTTTGGTCAATACCAGCAAATCGCCGGGGCGCAACCCGTTTTTGGTGATCATCTGCTGTGGATTCACAAAGCCGAGTACTACCAGGCCATATTTGGGTTCTTTGTCTTGCACGGTATGCCCGCCAGCAATGACCACGCCAGCCTCGCGCGTTTTTTCTGCGCCCCCGCGCAAAATTTCCACCGAGATTTCAAGCGGCAAATCCGGCGGGAGGGCAGCAATGTTGAGCGCCAGGAATGGCTGTCCGCCCATGGCGTACACATCCGAAAGGCTGTTGGCCGCGGCGATTGCGCCGTAGTCGTACGGGTCATCCACCACTGGCGTGAAGAAATCAGTGGTCACCACCAGGGCGCGATCTTCGCTCAGACGCCAGACGGCGGCATCATCCGGCCCTGCCAGGCCAACCAGCAGGTCGGGAAAATCGGCTGGTTGGAAGAGATTTTGCATCGGGCGCAGCACCTGCGCCAGCGCATCCGCGCTTAATTTCGACGCTCAGCCAGCGCAGGCAGAAAGCGTGGTCAGACGCACCTGACGGCCATTTTGCGGAATGGGCATAAACCTCCTTGAAACTGCAATGATTATAACTTCTTGTCGGGAATTTTGAAGCGTGATAGCATTTCCCTATGCACATTGGCGAGGGTGAAGTTGCGGAAATTTACTGGCAGACGGGGAAAGCCGCGGCCAAAATCTTCTGCCCGGCTTCTTTGATTCCGGCTCCCGGTCAATATGTGATCGGACATGACGGCTCGGACTTCCCCTTGCCGGTTTCCATTTTCCCGGCTGGATTCACCTCTGGAGGGTTTCTTGCCGCCCCGCCCCTGCCTGCGACATGGCGACCGGGCACCCGGCTGACCTTGCGCGGCCCGCTGGGACGCGGGTTTTCTCTTCCTTCCCATGTTCGTCGCCTTGCGCTGCTGGCCATGGATGGAGATGTGGCGCCTTTGCTCGCCTTGCTGCCGCTGGCCTTTTCGGCAGGCGCGGCGGTGACGCTGGTCACTCCTCATTCGCTACCCGATCTGCCCGCCGCGTTGGAAATTCAACCGTTGCATTCGTTGCCAGAAATTCTGGCCTGGGCCGATTATCTGGCGGTGCATGTGGAACGTGCTGGCTTTTCGTTGTTGCGTCAGCAACTGCAAACCATTGTTTTCACCTCGCTCAAGGTGCAAATTTTAATCCGCACTCCCATGCCATGCGGCGCGCTGGCGGGGTGTGGTGTCTGTGCAGTTTCCTTCTCAAATGGCTGGAAAATGGTTTGCAAAGATGGGCCGGTCTTTGATTGGCAGGAGATTGGTTAATACCAGATGCGGAACGAAGTTGTTGTTTGTCCCGTCACACCCTGCGCCGTACAACTGACATCGGTATAGATCAGGCTGCCATAGGGCTGATTGCTGTATGAAAGCGGCACAATGGCCACGCCGTTGCTATTGCTCTTGATGGTAATGGAATCATTGCGCCCATCGGGCCAGTGGACTGTGGCGTTGCAATCGGCGTTGGCAACAGCCTGATTGCGTTGATCCTGGACGATGAGGAAGATCAGCTGCTGATCGGTGGAGAGGGTTACGGCTTTCCACACAAAGGCGCGCACTTGCAGGGTCAAAATGGGAGGCTGAATGCTGGCACTCAGTGGAGGGACAGGGGGCAAAAATGCCGGGTCTTCGCCCAATTTGTCGAAGTACACGCGCCCCAGATCAGAGACGACTACGCGCTGCCCGTCGGGCCGCCAGGGTTGCCATTCCAGGCGCGCTTTTTCGAAGTATTGCACTAGCATATTGTCATGGTATTCGAAGGGCGAGATGGGGTAACCAAACTGCGCTACGCCACCGTATTTGTCAAAGAACTCCAGAAAGGTAAAGCAAACCGCATAGCCCGTTTCTGAGTAGGTGCGACAGGCAAAGGGACTGAAGATGTTAAGCTGTGGCCCGGCGACATAGGTGGCACTGCCCAGCGGGGTGAGCTGAACGCGTTGCCCTTCGGGGCGGTCCGGATAGTATTCGAAGCGGGCACGCTGGAAATACTGGACGCGTTTGCCGTCTTTGCTGAGGATTTCTTCGGTGATCGGGTAGCCATAGAGAAGGGTGGGATCGCTGGCGCTGCGATAGAATTTCAGGAATTCACCTTTTACATTATGTCCCGTCTGTTCAAAATATTGATAGTCTTGTTCCTGAGCGCCAACCGAAACCCAGGGAACTGCCAGCAGACAAAAAATCAGGAAGAGTGAGAGAAGCCGGTACATAGTGAAGTTCGCCTTGTTTATTATAACGTAGTACCCTGGTACTGGACATTACAAATTACTATCGCTCCAGGGTCTTCTCGAGGTCGTAGTCTTGCCTCTCTCTCGTTTCTCCTTGCACTTTATTTTTGAGGCTACTGCAAAAACTCACCACATTGCCGAATTTTTGTGCAACTGCAGACAAAACGTCAAAAACAGCCTCCAATTGCAATCTTTTGCCCTTAACAGATTCGCTGTCTGCCCCCCACTCCTGCCTCCTCCGCATCATCTTTCGGTTGCCAGCAGAGCCTGCACGATTCGCCGCGCAGCCTGACCGTCGCCAAATGGATTGCTGGCTTTGGCCATGGCCGCATACGCTTGTGGATCGTCCAACAGATGATTGGCTTCGCGCACAATGTTCTCGCTCTCTGTTCCTACCAGCTTCAATGTGCCTGCTTCCACGCCTTCGGGACGTTCGGTGACCTGGCGTAAGACGAGAACAGGCACACCAAAAGCGGGGGCTTCTTCCTGGATTCCGCCAGAATCGGTAAGAATGAGCGCGGCGCGTTTCATCAAATGAATCAGGGGCAAATAGTCCAGGGGAGGCAGCAAGGTGATGTGAGCGATTCCTTGTAGCAGACGATAAACCGGCTCGCGAACGTTGGGGTTCAAATGGACGGGGTAAACGATTTCAACGTCGCCGCGCGCTGCCAGCTTTTTGAGCGCCCGACAAATTTGTTCCAGGGGGCGGCCGAAGTTCTCGCGGCGATGCGCCGTGACCAGAATCAACCGTGGCGAGAGACTGTTTTCGGCAATTCCTAACCGCTTGAGCATCTGGTTGATTTCTGCTGGCGTGGGCTGGTTGGCCACGTAATGCAGGGCGTCAATGACCGGATTACCGCTGACGACAATGGCCGAATCCGGTACGCCTTCGCGTAACAGATTTTGGCGCGTCCACTCCGTAGGGGCAAAATGTAAATCGGCGATGATGCCGGCAACGCGGCGATTGATCTCTTCGGGGAAGGGCTGCCATTTGTCGTGAGTGCGCAGGCCTGCCTCCACATGTCCAACTTTGATGCGGCGATAGTAAGCGAGCAGGGCGGTGATGGCTACGGTGGTGGTATCGCCCTGAATCAGTACCCAATCTGGTTTGGTTTGTGCCAGTACCGGGTCAAGATGGGTGAAAATGGCGGCGCTCAACTCGGCCAGGGATTGGTTCTCGCGCATCAGATCCAGGTCCACATCCGGCCGGATGTGGAATAAATCCAGCACCTGATCGAGCATCTGGCGATGTTGGGCGGTAACGCAAACCAGTGCTTCAACGCCGGGGGCTTGTTGAAGCGCGTGAACAACCGGAGCCATTTTGACGGCTTCGGGACGAGTGCCGAAAACGGACAAAACTCTCATAAAGATGTTGCGCCCAGACGTACCAGGCGAAAACCGGCTTGTTCCCAGGCAGAACGCTGCCAGCCGTTGACGGCATCAATGGCGACGGCAGCGGGGGTGATTTGCCGCAATTGATGCGGATCGATCTGGCGGAATTGGGTGTGATTGACCAGCAAAAGCAGGGCTTCGACGTCTTGAATAGCCTGTTCCAGGGAGGAGGCTGTTTGGATGCCAGGTAGTTTGGCCTCGGGTTTGAACGGTTCGTAGGCGATGACCTGTGCCCCGGCATCTTGCAGAAGACGAACGATCTCTACTGCCGGACTTTCGCGCAGATCGTCCACATCGGGTTTGTAGGCCAGGCCCAAAGCAGCGATTTTCTTGCCGCGCAGGGAACCGATGGCGCGTTGCACCAGATCAAAGACGAAGTGGGGCTGGCTATCATTGACCTGGCGTGCGGCCAGAATCAAATGGCTCAGGTCTGGCGCGGCTTCGACAAGAAACCAGGGATCCACGCTGATGCAGTGCCCGCCGACTCCTGGTCCTGGGCTGAGAATCTTAACGCGCGGGTGGCGGTTGGCCAGGCTGATGGCCTCCCAAACGTCCACCCCAAAGCGTTCGGCCAGGCGCGAAAACTCGTTGGCAATGGCGATGTTGATATCGCGATAGGTATTTTCCATCAGTTTCACCATTTCGGCGGTGGTGGCGTCGGTTTGGATGATCTCACCTTTGACGAAAATGGCGTACAGATCGGCGCCGGCCTGGGCCGATTCGGGAGTCACGCCGCCAATGACGCGAGCATTTTCAATGAGTTCGCGTAAAATTTGTCCGGGCAGGACGCGCTCCGGCGAGTAGGCCAAAAAGAAGTCGGTACCTGCCTTCAGCCCGGATCGTTCCAGGATGGGGGCGACCAGGTCCACGGTTGTGCGGGGAGGCGAGGTGGATTCCAGCACAACCAGGTTGCCTTTCCGCAGGTGGGGGACGATGGCTTCGGCGGCGGCGGCCACTGCGCTCAAATCAGCCAGCTTGTACCGCTTGCCATGGTATTCGCCGAGGCGGTCTTCGTGGAAGGGGGTAGGAACAGCGATCAGAAATGCGTCTGCCGGCTGGGGTTCGCTGGTGAGGAGCAAATGCCCGGATTTCAGCGCGGCTTCGACAAGGGTGCGCAGGCCGGGCTCATGGATGTGTAGCCCACCGTTGCGCAAGGTTTGGATGACCTGGGGGTTGATGTCCACGCCAATGACTTTCACGCCGTTGGCGGCGAAGGTGCTGGCCGTGGGCAACCCAATATATCCGAGGCCGAGGACACAAATTGTGTTGAAGTTCACAGAATCTCCTGGAATGGAAATTTCGATCTGACAGGCCAATTATACAACCTGCTGAAGATGTTCCTCGTAGAGAAAGTAGTTGTATAATGAACGATAGCGAGGCCCGATGGAATTTTTGCTGGATCCCAATGTTGCCTATCTTTTCCTGGTAGCCGGCTTGTTGTTGATGTTGCTGGCGATCGCTTCACCGGGGACTGGGCTGCTGGAAATCAGTGGTTTCTTTTGCCTGGCGTTAGCGGGTTATGCGGCTTATAACTTACGGGTAAACTGGTGGGCATTGGGGGTGATTGGGCTCGCCGTATTTCCTTTCATTTACGCAATTCAAAAGCCCAAGCGTGAATTTTACCTGGCATTGGCCATTGTGGGTTGGGTGTTCGGTTCCGTCTTTTTATTTGCTGATCAGGCTGGTCGACCGGCAGTGAACCTGGTCCTGGCATTGACTGCCTCTGTGCTGTTTTCGGGTTTCACCTGGCTGGCCATTCGTAAAAGTATTCAGGCCGCCCATTTGCGCCCAGTCCATGACCTAGATCGACTGGTAGGAATGATCGGCGAAGCGAAGACCGCTGTTCATCACGGGGGAAGCGTTCAGATCGCGGGTGAATTGTGGTCGGCTCGCAGCGAGGAGCCGATACCAGCCAAAAGTATGGTGCGTGTAATCAAACGAGAGGGATTCGTCCTTCTCGTGGAGAAAATTTCTCAAATTGAACAACATGAGGAAGGAGAAAAATAAGATGCAGACGTTTGGATTAATCACCTGTTTGATTGGTACTTTGCTGGTCATCGGGTTGGTCGTTTTGGCCAACGCGATTCGCATCGTGCCAGAATATCAACGCCTGGTCGTCTTTCGCTTGGGACGTTGTATCGGGACGAAGGGGCCGGGCCTGATCTTACTCATCCCCGTTGTGGATCGGGCAGTAAAGGTGGATTTGCGCGAACAGGTGCGTGAAATTCCACATCAAACCTCGATCACCAAAGACAATGCCCCCATTTCAATTGACTTCCTGTGGTATTACAAAGTGCTGGATCCGACTCAGTCGGTGCTGCAGGTGGGCAATTTTGAAATGGCGGCTCAAGGCATGGCGACGACCACCTTGCGCGCAGTCATTGGCGGCATTTTGCTGGATGATGTGCTCTCCCAACGTGAACATATCAATCAAACCCTGCGTGCCAAGCTGGATGAAGTGACCGAACGCTGGGGCGTAAAAGTCACCAATGTGGAAATCCGCGAGATCATCCCGCCGCGTGAGGTTCAGGAAGCGATGAATCGTCAGATGTCGGCGGAGCGCGTTCGCCGGGCAGTGGTGACCGAATCCACGGGTACGCGCGAAGCAGCGATCAATGTGGCAGAAGGCGAAAAGCAGGCCGCTATTCTGCGTGCCGAGGGGCAGAAGCAGGCCGCCATCCTGGAAGCGGAAGGCGCCCGACAGGCGCAAATCTTACGTGCAGAAGGTTTTGCCCAGGCACTGGAAAAGATTTATGAAGCCGCCAAGACCATTGATCAGAAGACGATGACGCTCCAATACTTCGAAACATTGAAGGCGATAGGAGCCAGTCCTTCAACCAAATATATTTTCCCCATGGAATTCACCAGTATGTTAGGGAATTTCCTGGGAAAAGAAAAGTAACCCTTGAGGTTCTATAAACATCCTGTGTAAAACTATTCAGCCATAGAGAAAAAACGATTGCAAATGTCCTTACGAGGGGCGCCTCGCACCACGAAGGGCTATGCTGAGGTTCGCCCGAAGCGCAATCTCTTGTTCCAACGAGCAAATCTGGCATTTAGGAGATTGCTTCGTCGTGGCGCTTAGGTGCCACTCCTCGCAATGACATGCTTGAATAGATACTATCCTGCATGATTTCCCTGGTCATGCAGGATGTTGTTCTGTGTATGAAGATTCTTACTGCCTCAATTCTGGACTTGCTGGCTTTAAGCCAGCTGGAAACTCTTTGTTTTCCCAAAGATCGCTGGCCTTTATGGGATTTGGTGGCGGTTTTGACCTTCCCACAGGTCATTCGCTTGAAAGCATTAGAAGGCGGAAAAATGGTGGGCTTTGTGGCTGGGGATCCCCGCCCAGAAGCAGGGTTTTCCTGGATTGCCACTCTGTCGGTACATCCCGACTATCAGCGGCGGGGGATTGGCCGCGCCTTGTTGCGTGCTTGCGAGAGGCAATTGTTCACTCCTCAAGTTCGATTGATCGTTCGGGCTTCAAATCTGCCCGCCATTGCCTTGTACGAAAGCGAAGGCTACCGATTTCGCCTCCGCAAGTTCGGTTATTACAGCGATGGCGAAGACGGGCTGGAGATGGAAAAGAAATTTGAGCGATAACAGGCCCTAGGCATTGCCAGGGAACAGCCAGGCCTGCCTTCTGTGGGACAGCCTTTCCAGACTGTCCAGGAGGGATAGGGCGAAAAGCGACAGGCTGGAAAGCCTGTCCTACGGGTGCCGTGGGATAGGGCGAAAAGCGACAGGCTGGAAAGCCTGTCCTACGGGTGCCGTGGATTGGAAATCCGCGGATGGGGGCAGGAAGTCCGCTTGAAGCGGACTTGCAGGCTGTCAGGCGGGGGATAGCCTTTCGAGGCTGTCCAAGACAGGCCAGATCCCCCTGACGGCAGGTGCCTGTGCTGCGCCCTAGGGCCTCTCGAACAGCACCGCGTTCTGCGCCGGGTCGGTGAGCAAAATACCCTCTTCGGTCTGGTTGTAGGGCAGTTCGAGTTCTTCGAGGCGGGCGAGGAAGTTCTGCCAGGCTTGGGGAGTGGCGAAGGTGAAGGAGATGTGTTTCAGCCCCAGGGCGTCGGGCGGAGGAGGAGGGGCGCCCTCGCCCTGCCAGGTGTTGTAGCCGATGTGGTGGTGGTAGCCGCCTGCCGAGACCATGCCCATGCGGAAGCCGCGCGCCGTGCCCATGTCGTCGAAGCCGAGCAGGTCGTGGTAGAAGCGGCGCGTCTCCGCCAGGTTCGAGACATAGAGGTGGAAATGTCCCATGCGCGTTTCGGGCGGGACGGGTTCATCGAGACGGTCACCCGGCTGGAGGTGGGAGAAGAGCGCGTCGAGGTCGAGCGGTTCGCGCCCGTCGCTGGGGCGTCCATCCGCCCATTGGGCATAAAAACTGCCGTCGGTGTTGACGATGAACACGCCGTCTTCGGGCGATTCGCAGTACAGTTCGATTTCGTTGCCCTCGGCGTCGTGGGTGTAGGTGGTTTTGGTCATGACGTGGTCGGTGGGGGAGTTGGGCCACTTGAGGGCAAACAGCCGCCCGATGGCGCGCGCCAGTTCGCGGCGGTTTGGAAAGAGCAGGGCAAAGTGATAGATGCCCGTCACGCCGCGGTAGCGTTTGCCGTTTTCGATTTGCGTCAGGCGGACGAGGTCGCGCCCCGCGATGCCCAGCCCGGCGCTCATCCCCTCACGCCAGTTCAGGCGCAGACCGATGACTTGCTGGTAAAAGACGAGTTGATTCTCCAGGCTGGCGACCTTGAGATGGACATGGCCCGGCAGGGTGCGCGGGTCAATCCGATGCGGGGAGATGGCGACGGGCTGAGGGAGGTTCATGTTAGACCGTGGGCGGTAGACGGTGGATGGGTTACTTCCCATACCACATGCGCGCCAGCAGGTTGTCGCGCAGGATGAATTGATGGTAGAGCGCGGCGCCAATGTGCAGCAGGATGAGCAGCGCCAGCAGCGGGTCAAGCAGACCGTGAAGTCCAGCCTCTAAATCGGCGGGGAATTCCCCGCCGCCGAAGACGATGGGCATCAGGTTGTTGGAGGCGGAAAGGACAAGGCCGGTCAGCGGGACGAGCAGGGCGAGGGCGTAGAGCAGGTAATGCGTCCATTTGCCGATAAAATCGAAGAAGGCGTTGCCGGCTGTGGCGTCTGCCGGGCGCGGGGCGCGCCAGCGCAGGTAAAGCCGAACCAGCATCAGCAAAATAACGCTGATGCCGAGCGGCATGTGCCATTTGAGCAGGCTCACCTTCGTTGCCGCGCTGGCTTCTTCGGTGGAAATGCCGAAGTAGAAGGTGGCAAAGATGAGCAGAGCCACCAGCCAGTGGATGGTTACCCACAGAGGGGAGTAGCGTTTAGGGGATGTGTTGCTCATAATGAGAACCTCCTGTGAGTGAGATTTTGTAACGCCGACCCAGTCGTTTTACACCGCTTTTGGTCGGGTTATGAGACCTGGCGTCCGGCGTCAATCCGATACAGCACCAGATGCGTGAGCGGGATGACTTGCGGCACGGGCAAACCCGCTTCTTGCGCCAGGCTGGCGACTTCTTCGGCGCGCAGACGTTCCTCCTGCGGCGGACCGAACTCGCCCATCTCGTAGGGCCACTCGAGCAGCGCCACTCGCTGACGGGCGACGCGCGCCGCCTCCTTCAACGCCTGCAGACGGTCATCGGTCTCGTGAAAGACCATGCCGTGAAAAACCAGGTCGAAGGCGCCAGCGGGATAGGGCAGGGATTCAGCCAGCCCCTCGCGGAAGGTCACCTGCGGGACGAGTTGCCGTGCCGCGGCGAGCATCTCGGCATTGACGTCCAGCCCCTCGACGCGCAATCCACGGCGGGCGAAGGCTTCGGCGAAGATGCCCGTGCCGGTGCCGACATCTAGCACCGAGGGAGCGGTCAGCCCGTCGAGGGTGTGGGCCAGCACCGCGTCCAGATCGAGGTGGGCGAGGCGCTCCGGGCTGCGCAGGCGTTCAATTTCGGTAAAACGGCGTTCGTGCATGTTTTTTTCCTTGATGAGAGGATTAGAACCCCAGATTTTCCTTGACCAGAATCATCGTTGTGCGGCCGGGCATCACCTCGCGGTGGACGATGAGCAGTTTGCTGATGCTGCTATTCATGCCGTAAGCGTTCAGGGCGCGCTCATCTTCCATCGGCAGGGAATACTCGCGGATGCGCTTGAAGGCTTCGTCCAGATTTGGCACGATCTTCTGCGCGCCGACCACCCAGACGACGTGCGCCGCGCTGGCAGCATATCCCGCCAACTGACTGCCGGTGTTCGAGGCGATGACGACTGTCCCGTCTTCGGTCACGGCGTGGACGCTGCCGACCATCCATTCGGGCACGGCACCCATTTTGATCATCTCGCGCATTTGTGTCTGCGGATTCATGCTTGCCAGTTTGACGCGCACTGAATCATAGCGTTTGTTTACTTCCTCAGGAATGCCGAGCGCTTCCAGCGTCATGGACGAGCCGGTGAAGACCTCCGCCCCGGCGGGGATGAGTTCGAATAATTTCCCTTTGGCTTCCTCGCCGTTGGCGGCAACGATGACCTTGATGCCGTTCGCTTCCAACGCTTTGGCAGTGCGTTCGATTTGTTCGTCCGAGGCGAGGCGGGCATACGCCATGTTCGGGACGAGTTGGGATTTTTTGGTTTGAGTGATTTCGGGTGTTGCCATAGTGAAGAATCTCCTTGAAAGTTAGTGATTGGTAATTGGTAACTGACGTTACGCGGTTTTCCCGTACCGCGACATTCATGTCGCTTGGGAATGCGAGATGAATCTCGCGGTACTGCGTAAGGTGAGTTGGTAATTGGGATTACGCGCCGAACAGACTCCAGCGGCCCCAGGCGATGAAAACCGCCAGCGCCAGCAGAACCGCATTGATCGGCAGAACGTTGTATTCCTTGCGCGGCACATGCACGGTGAAAATTGCCAGAACCTGAATGATGGCGAAGCCCACCGCCGCCAGCGCAGTCAGCCAGGGCAGGATGCCCGTCAGCAGGGGCAGAAACATCCCCAAAGCGCCGAGCAGCTCCGAGGTCCCGACGAAGCGCACGAAACCGTCTGAGCGTTCCTTTGCCCAGGGCAGGGTCTCTTTGGCTTTGGCGGTCATAAAGGTCTTCATCACGCCCGCCATGCCAAACATGCCGAGTAACAAAACTTGAGCAACCCCCAAGGCGATGTTCATCTTGACTCTCCTTCTTAAGCGTGATATTATGCGCGTGTCGTTTATCCGACGCGTGTTTTATAATAAACATCTGCTGTTTACTCGTCAACCATCAAAAAGCGAGAAGTGTCGGATAAACAACAAAGGAGCGAAAATGTTGGCAAATCCCCCCGCCCGCGAAAAACTCGACCCGCGCGTCAAACGCACCCGCGCCCTGATTCAGCAAGCCTTTAGCGAACTGCTCGCCGAAAAGGGCTTTGCCAGCCTCACCGTGCAAGACATCACCGAGCGCGCCGAAATCAACCGCGCTACCTTTTACGCCCACTACCCCGATAAATTCGCCCTGCTCGAAGAGAGCATCCGCCAGGCCTTCCGCGCCGAGTTGGAAAAGCGCACCCTGAGCGCCTGCCATTACAGCCAAGACAACCTGCGGGCGCTCATCGTCACCGTCTGCGAGTTTATTGCTCATTCCAACGAACATTGCAAATCCAGCGAGCATCAATTCGACTCGCTGGTGGAAGCGCAGGTGCGCAAACAGATTCAGGAACTCATTGAACTCTGGCTGGCGCAGCGCGGCGCAGACGTTGCCCCGCAAACCGCCGCCACCGCCGCCGCCTGGAGCATCTACGGGCTGGCGCTGGAGTGGAGCCGCCAGAAGAACCGTCCGCCTGCCGGACAGTTTGCGGAGCAGGTGCTGCTGCTGGTGGCAGGGACGATGGGAATGGGGTAGACGGGAGCGGTGGATGGCCCTGCCTCCTGCGTGACGCGCAGTCACAATGAACTATGCTATACTCAACACAATGAAGGTCTATCTCGATAACTGCGTTCTCAACCGACCCTTCGATGATCTCAGTCAGGAACGAATTCGGCTCGAGACCGAGGCAGTCATCTTGATCCTCTCCCGCCTCGAGCATCAGGAATGGACCTGGCTTGGGAGTCAGGTACTGGAAATCGAGATCACAAGGACGCCTGACCCCACTAGAAGGTCTCATCTGCAGAGGGTTGCTGAACATATCAGTCAATCCATACCGGTTGGAGAGCAAGAAATACAGCGTGCCCGCCTCCTGGCCGAAATGGGATTCATCGGTTTCGATGCCCTCCACCTGGCTTGCGCCGAAAGCGGAAAGGCGGATGTCTTTCTGACCACCGATGAGCGCTTGCTCAGATTGGCAAAGCGACACGCCGAGCAATTACAGGTAAGAGTCGAGAATCCGTTGGATTGGATCAAGGAGATGCTATGATCAACGTGCAGGCCATGACCCCTCAACAAATTCGTGAAGCAGGCATCAAAGCCCTTTCCCGTGAACTGGGCCTGGTGGGGATGATTCGCTTCCTTCAACAGTTCGAACTGGGAACGGGCGATTATTCTAAAGACCGCCATGCCTGGCTGGATGAGTACAGCGTGGATGATGTCGTTCGGATGATTGGCGAGAAACAGGCCAGTGACAAACGGTAGAAGTAACCCTGCTGTGTCACTCTGGAGTCTCTACGCTGGCGCTGGAGTGGAGCCGCCAGAAGAACCGTCCGCCTGCCGGACAGTTTGCGGAGCAGGTGCTGCTGCTGGTGGCAGGGACGATGGGAATGGGGTAGACTCTTTAACCAATGCGTGCCGTAACTTCTTGGCTCGGCGGAGACAGTTACCACGTGCAAGCAAGTGCAATGTCGTCTGATAGGCTTCCGAAGTCTTCGCAAAGCGCCACCAACATAAGAGATAGCTTACCGCCTGCGCTGCCAGCCGGCTTCGGAGCGAATGCTGCGGCCCTGGGAGGCGATCTCCAGCAGGAGGGTTGCCAGCAGGGC